>CAYVCS010000091.1:0-8843 GCA_964450455.1 uncultured Gammaproteobacteria bacterium
GCGTTTCGACGATCCGAATTTTGACGCAAAAAACGAATTCTGAAATTTGGCTGTGTCTCTTGAATAAAATCACACTCGTCATCATCTACAATAGCAAGTGGGATTCTTCATATAAAAATATACATGCATTTTTGGGTCAAAAATTAAAACATTGGAAAAAATAAACAATGCAAACCAACATCAACCTCAATGTATGGAGGTGATTATACACCCTAACGATGATACCGCTAGAACCGAGAAAAATTATTGGTATAACAAGCGGTCGACATATGATATATCAAATTTTGTCAACACCATTACTCGCTTACTCCATTTTTTAGTTGTTCAATTTGTATCAATTCTGTAACTTTTTGACGAAGGCCGCCTCTGGAGGTGATAAATTTCAAAATTTCTGATGGGTGTTCCATCGCGCGCGCGAGATTGATGGACTTTATCAATTCTTCTGCAGTGTATTCTTTGGAAATTCCCTTGAGCGTCTTCATGTGGTTGAGAACAAAAAAAAGTTCTTCAAAATTCTTTGTTTCTGTAATCGCGGGAAACGCAACCTCGCGCGCGTTCATCAAATCGCCATATGCGCGAATGCTGGACTGATTTCTCTTTTTTTTATTCCACAATGCTATAGCTTTATTAACGTTTGCTTGGGCATCACGCCCTAACGCATCCGATTCAGCAGGAATCATTTCACCATGCGAAATGCGTGTCGTTATCACGATAGTTCCCTCGCTCGCGCCACCATTCACACTCTTTATTTCACCTGTTTGTGGATCAACATCCAAAACTACTACAGATTCGGTCTGATCGTTATCTCCTTCAAACCCAGCTTCATAATAGTGCAAAAGTTGTGCAGTACTCGCGCCGAGCAACTCTGCCGCGCGCGCCTCTTCGTCTATAATTTGTTGTATCTCGTCTGGTGAAACGCCTTTTTTCTCTTGTTGCGGTATGTCCTTATTCATATAAAATAATTAATAGTTCATACACAGTAGTGTAGCAATTTCTGGCTTTCTTGCACAACAGTACAAAACTATGAGAAAATAGTATTTCTATTCACAAAATAACGTCTATGCCATTAACTTTATACAATACACTTACCCGCAATAAAGATCTGTTTTTACCACTTCATCCTGAATCCGTCACGATGTATTCATGTGGCCCAACCGTATATTCGTCAGCGCACATTGGGAATATGCGTTCGTTTGTAATGGCAGATCTCATAAAACGCGCGTTGCGCCAAGAAGGATATTCAGTGAAACATGTCATGAATATTACTGATGTCGGACATTTGATTCACGATACTGATAAAGACAAAATGGAAGAAGCGGCGAAACAAACGCATCAAAGCGCGTACGAAATTGCCCAAATCTATACAGATGAATTTATACGCGATAGTGATGCGCTCAATATTATTCCTGCTGATGTGTTTCCTCGCGCGACAGACCATATACACGAACAAATTCAACTTATTCAACAATTAGAACATAAAAAATTCACCTATCGCGCGTCCGATGGAATCTATTTTGATACATCACGTTTTTCACCCTACGGTCAATTATCTAGACAATCATTAGATGAAAAATCCGCAGGAATTCGTGTTGAACTGAAAAATGATAAACGAAATCCCTCTGATTTTGCTCTGTGGAAATTTTCGGGAACTGATGAGAAGCGACAGATGGAATGGGATTCTCCTTGGGGAGTTGGATTTCCCGGATGGCATATAGAATGTTCAGCAATGAGCACAACATATTTAGGACAGCCATTTGATATTCACACAGGCGGCATAGACTTGATTGCCGTGCATCATGAAAATGAAATTGCGCAATCTACTGCCGCCAACGATATGCCACTTGCGCGTTTTTGGATTCACGGTGAATTTGTGATTTTAGATGATCAAAAAATGGCGAAATCCGATGGCAATATTATTACTATTGCCGAATTGAGAGAAAAAGGATTTGATCCATTGAGTTATCGCTATCTATTACTACAAACTCACTATCGTTCCCCTCTTTCATTTTCTATGAACGCGCTTGCGTCCGCAGAGCATGCTCTCCATAATATTCGCGATATCGTCCGAATGTGGGAACCTCCTGCGCAACATATAGACAATGAATTGATGGAACAGTTTACAACAGCGATTCAACACGATATCAATATGCCTCAAGCGCTTGCCTGTATGTGGGAATTAATAAAATCTGATAAAAAATCTGCGATAAAATCGCGAACATTGCTCGCTATGGATAACATGTTGGGATTACGATTAGAGAGATGGATTGCCGTGCCAAACGTCATTCCTTCTGAAATTATAAAACTCGCGAATGAACGAGAATCAGCTCGTCACGCAGAAGAATTTATAGAAGCTGACCGCCTACGTTTACTCATTGAGGAAAAAGGATACGGCGTCAATGATACCGCTCAAGGTTACACGATTGTGGAAAAATAAATTACCTGTTTTTTAGGATTTAGATTTTTAGACGTTAGCTTTTTAGCTTATTAGGAAATGGTTGCATTTTTTCGTGTCATTCCTTTAATAGGACAATCTCTCGCCCCCCGATCGGGGCCTGTCCTCAACTCGATTGGGGATCGAGGGCGTGTCCTGCTAAAGGATAAACTCCGCGGGGACCCAGAAAAGTTTGTCAGCTAAGAAAATCATCCTAATACGTTATTTCAAACCGAACACCCACGTCATTTCGAATCCCTCGAAAGGGTGAGAAATCTCGTTCACGTTCGCTGTCACGAGATCTCTCGTTGCGACTCGAGATGACGTAAGATGGATGACTCGAGATGACGTAAGATGGATGACTCGAGATGACGTAAAAAAAAATTCAAGATGATGTGTTTGGTAGTGATGCGGTATCTCGTGTACGCATGTATGAGACTCTGTGTCCGCCACTCCCTCACGCGGAGTGACGCATCTGTTTCAATCACAGCCATTGTTTTGCTTTATAAAACCACAAACTCAATAGTGTCATGATAATCATAACTCCCGCAAGAATCATAAAACCATTTTCGCCCTGCATGGGTAAACCTCCAACATCCATCGCAAAAATAGTGGTTACCAGTGAAAGCGGCAACATCACTGCCGAAATCATGGTCAGAAATTTCATAATGTGATTAGTTCTCACGCCAACTTTTGACACAAACGCTTCATTGAGCGCGTTCACGTTGTCATGATAATTTTGAATAGTATCCCAATTTTCTTTTGATTCTTCTTGTAACTCTCGCATTGATTCAGCTATAAGACGCGAACTATTTTGCAAAATTTCATAGCTCAATAATTTGTCCAAAATTCGTTTATGCGATTGCACTGCGGAACGAAATGTGGATACGTTTGTTTTGATACGTAATAATTCAGAAATAACATTCTCTTCATGTTTACTTTCAAAAATACGATCATGCAGAACATCAATATCATTTCCCATATGTACCAACATATCACTGATACCGAACATGATTTCGTTTAAAATACTATCTAAAACTGCTCCGGGCGAAGAAAGTAGCTTTTGACTATCGTGTTGTGTCACGCAAAATTCAAAAAAAACTTTCAAACTTTCAAGAGTATTTTGATGAATGGTAACAATATAGTTTTGACCGATAAAAAAATCCACTTCAGTTCTGTGCATAATCCCCGTCGAGCGATCATACATAGGAAACAACATAATCACGAATAAATAATGTTCGCGTTCAATGATATGTGGTCGCTGTATAGGTGGCAACGCGGCTTCCAAATCCTCTTCATAAAAATCAAAACGACTATGCAGTTCGCTCATTTCAAGTTTTGTAGTAGCACAAACATTTACCCAGGAACATCCATTCCCTTTGAGCATGTTGATAGTTGAGGATGTATTTTTTTTTGGTCTCATACCGTGGGTATATTTTAGATTTTAGATTGATGATTTTAGATTGACGGGACATTGATTGGTGATTTACAATTTTAGATTAATGATGCCACCTACCACCTACCAACTAAAAACTATCCACAGTATACCACATCAAACAAAACGATGCCATTGAATAAGTTCACACACATTCCTCATTTTTTCTGATCTATGATATACTAGACTAGGCATTAGGAACTAGCTTATTAGCTTGTTAGGCGTTGGCGTTTTCTAAAAAGCTAAAAAACTAATTTTCTAAAAAGCTAACGCAAAGTCTCCTAACAAGCTAGAAAGCTAATTATCTAAAAAGCTAGATAACTAGGCATTAGGAACTAGCTTCTTAGCTGATTAGGCGTTGGCGGTCGTGTCTCCTAAAAAGCTAATCAGCTAATTTCTAATGCCTAGCTTAGGCGGTGGCGTTTTCTAAAAAGCTAAAAAACTAATTTTCTAAAAAGCTAACGCAAAGTTTCCTAACAAGCTAAAAAACTAATTTTCTAAAAAGCTAACGCAAAGTCTCCTAACAAGCTAAAAAGCTAATTTTCTAAAAAGCTAACCTACGTATGTCTGAATCTCCAAATGCCAAAATTGAAATTCCGCAAAACCCTGAACAGCCACATACATTGCCTGACGGTGTTGTGGTGAAAGAAATGGCGACGGCTGAACGGCAACCTGAAATAACACCCGTAACAACATCAGAAACAGTGGCAAGCGGCATATCTGTTAACAAAGAACAACTTGAAGAAATAGAAGAAATTCTCTCCGATGGAGTGAAAGATTTTTATGATGCGATGCAGGATTTAGAAAAAAAGAGATTTCGTGATACTGGTGAAAAACTCGCGCGAGATATTTATGATATGTTACAAAAAGGACATGCAAGTTTCAAAAAATTTTTGGATGCAATTATTCCGTGGCTTACATTGATTCCGCATGTCAATCAATTTTATCTTGAAAAAGAAGCAAAAAAACGAGCTGATAAACTTATTAAAATGCATGAAGATACTAAAAATTCTTCACCACTCCTCGGAATTTTACTTGCGCAAGCCGGAGGATCCTCACCGTTTTTTGAAGGAAGTAGTGCGACGCAAACAATAACAACAAGCTCAAACAGTATCACAACACAATTACTTTCGCTCGCCGTCATCTTCGTAGTTCTCATTATTTCGCTCGCTGTCGTACTGTGGCTTATACGAAAAAAATTGCGTTCACGGCATGATTTTGGTATGGACGCGCACATGGTTACGCTACTTATTACGATTCCCAAAGAACAGCAACTCAAAGATAAAACAGGCGACGCAACTATTGAACAAATTCGTGGACATATTGCGACATGCGAAACTTTTCTCTCCACAATTGGTGGAAGAAAAGCAGAACATGGTTTAACCGCATGGTTTTTTGGAAGAACAGACCATCTCTCGTTTGAAATTGCTTCATACATGGGGTTGATATATTTTTACATCAGTACTCCACGTAAATTTCGGACAGCGATTGAACAACAATTACAGGCGCAATTTCCTTCAGTCAACATTGATGAAGTAGATGATTACAATTTTTTTAATCCAAAAGATGTGGTGATTGGCGCGTATATGCGCTATACCAAATCATATTCATATCCCTTTAAAACATTCCAGCAAACCGAGTCAGATCCATTAAATGGCATTTTGAATCCACTCACCAAACTAAGCGAAGGAACTGGCGTCGCAATACAATATATCGTCCGTTCTGCGCATCCAAACTGGCGACTACTTGTACAAAAACACGGAAAAGAAATTTCAGAAGGTAAAAAAAGTGGGGGGGTACTTTCCCTCGTATCCGATCTGTTTCATGCATTAACGGCGAAAAGCGATGACACTCAAAAAACTCCCTACAGTGCAACACCACTCGAACAAGAACTGGTAAAAAAAATGGATGAAAAACAATCACGCGCTGGACTTGATTGCAATACACGTATTATGGTTTCAGCTCCGACTGATGCGACAGCGCAACTCATTCTTAAAAACGTGATTAACTCATATTCTCAATATAATTTATATCAATTCGGAAATTCTTTTCAATCAGAAGTGCCCCGTAAACCGCATAAACTCATCAAACAATGTATTTATCGTTCGTTTGATGAGAAACGAAATATGCTCGTCAATACTGAAGAACTTGCAAGTTTATGGCATCTTCCTCTTCCCTTTACCGAAGTTCCCAATATCAAATGGCTTTCATCTCGTTCTGCTCCTCCACCTCAAAATGTTTTCAAGGAAGGTGTTGTGTTGGGGTACAACATCTATCGCGGTGTACGCACCGAAATTCGTATCGGTCGCTTAGATCGCGCGCGACATATGTACGTCATTGGTATGACAGGAACTGGTAAATCAACTTTATTGTCTAATCAGGCAAGTCAAGATATTAAAAATGGTGAAGGATGTTGCATTATGGATCCTCATGGTGAATTAGCAGAAGCAGTGTTAGGAACAGTTCCACCCGAGCGAATTGACGACGTAGTGTATCTTGATCCTGCTGATGTTGCGCGACCAATAGGACTCAACGTGCTTGAATTTGATGAAGAACATCCAGAACAAAAAACATTTGTCATCAACGAATTTATCAAAATTCTTGACCGTCTGTATAATTTGAAAGAAACAGGAGGTCCTATGTTTGAATCATATTTGCGAAATGCGATTTTGTTGAATATGTCGCATCCTGAATCAGGAAATACCCTGATGGAAATTTCAAAAGTATTAGCGCATGATGAATTTCGCGCATTCAAATTAACCAAATGCGACAATAAACCAGTTCATGATTTTTGGGTGAAAGAAGCGGAAAAAGCCGGCGGTGAAGCATCACTTGCCAATATGGTTCCCTACATCACCACAAAACTCAATCAATTTATTGGCAATGATATTATGCGTCCGATTATTGCCCAACAAAAAAGCGCCATAAACTTTCGCGAAATGATGGATACAAAAAAAATATTGTTAATCAATTTATCCAAAGGAAAATTAGGAGAAATGAATTCAAATTTATTAGGTCTAATTATCGTAGGAAAAATCTTAGCCGCCGCGCTTGCACGAGCTGATATGGATGAAAAAGATCGTTCTGATTTTTATTTTTATATTGATGAATTTCAGAATTTTCTTACGGATTCAATTGAAAGTATTTTGTCAGAAGCACGAAAGTATAAACTCATTCTCAATGTTGCGCATCAATACATCGGACAGCTCACAAAAGGCGGGGACGAAGCCATTAAAAATGCTATTTTTGGAAACGTGGGGACAAAAGTTTGTTTTAGAATCGGTATTGATGATTCAGAAGTAATGGAAAAAGAGTATGAACCAGTGTTTAGTAGAAATGATTTGATGAATGTTGAAGCGCGTAATGCCTATATGAAACTGATGATCAATCAATCCGTCTCTCGTCCATTTAATATGGCGACATATCCCCCACCACAAAGTGATATAGAACTCAAAAAAGCTTTAAAAGAAATATCACGATTAACCTACGGTCGAGATAGAGAAATTATAGAACGCGAAATACGCGAGCGAAATATAGAGTAAACTGATACACCAGCTGTCATTCCCTTCAGCAGGACTCGCCCGACCGAGATCGGGAATCCACAACGTCGTCAATGACAACTGTCATTCCCTTCAGCAGGACTCGCCCGACCGAGATCGGGAATCCACAGCGTCGTCAATGTATGCTAGATTGTAGGAACTAGCTTTGGCTCTAGGCATTAGGAACTAGCTTTTTAGCTTCTTAGGGCGTTGGCGTCACCTAAAAAGCTAATAAGCTAATTCCTAATGCCTAGCTTAGCTAGCTTTTTAGCTTCTTAGGACTTTGGCGTTCGCATTTCCTAACAAGCTAATAAGCTAATTCCTAATGCCTAGCTTAGCTAGCTTTTTAGGGTACCCAACACGTACTAACAAGCTAATAAGCTAAAATCTAGTTCCTAGAGCATACGGTAGCTATTCCCATTTTCCCGTTTTACAAAATAACACATAGAGTTTACCATCTTTGAGATGTTACATAACGTAATAAAAAAATCATATGAAAAAAATTCCCACGACTCAAAATCGAGCAAAAATACGAAAAAAGAAAACCTATTTGTATCACTGGGTGCCTCCAGATATGCAAGGTACTGTTTTATACTCACTTAATTCTTTGAAAGATATACACCCAAAAGTTTATTTGTCTCAAGCCGAAAAATATGATGACAGAAAGTATCTCATGGAACAATTTATTCCAACACTTAAGTGTGCATGGAATGATGTGATACATTTTTCTGCAATAGATCCGTTAGAATTAAAAAAAACTTTAGTGGAGGCGGGCATGGAACCAAAAGAGATGAAATTTTATCAAATTGAACCAGGTTTACTTGATCCAAGACACACAACCATTTATTTATATCCCGGGAGAGAAGATGCGATGAATCCTAAAAATTTTACAGATTACGATCCAAAAAAGTTAGAAGTGCATTCCATATTACTTCAAGTTACGAAAAATTATTACAAAGATAAAATAAGCAAAGGGGAAAAACCTTTCTATTTTGTCAGAGTGCCACATATTTTATATTTAGGTTCGGTTGATATTTCTCACTCGCCGATAATAATTGTCTAGTTTTTGAGTTTTTATAAAAACATAAAATGGTAGTAGGTGTCTGACACCTACTACGCATCCCCTCCTTTGACGTTTTGTCTACAGTGGACGCGGATCGGCTTGCCGATGTTTTTTTGATATTTAGAATTGTTGGTGCGTGTAGTGTATGAACTAAAAAAATGTTATACTCTCTATATGTTGAATCCATAGCGTGGTTTTTTAATATGTGATTCCTTCATCAGGACAAGCTATCGCGCACACGCGAGCATATCCTGCTAAAGGGAATCCAATGTCATTCGGTTGTTTGCCTGTCCCTGTGGATCCCCGCATGCGCGGGGATGACACTTGTCAACGTGTCATTCCCGACCGAGATCGGGAATCCACAACGTCGTCAAT
>CAYVCS010000092.1:0-4922 GCA_964450455.1 uncultured Gammaproteobacteria bacterium
ATAATTGATTTAGGGAGTCATGCGCTCGCTAATTCTTTTCTTAAAGAAGAACAACTTAATCAATTTGAACCCAAATTTCCTCTTGAAGTTTACTGGTGTGAAAATTGTAATTTAGTTCAACTCATACATATAGTTCCAAAAGAACTTCTTTTTCGGGATTATATTTATTTCTCTTCACACATGCCTAAACTATCTGACCATTTTCGTCTGTATGCTGAAGATGTTATGCAACATTTACAACCCAATGATTTAGTCGTTGAAATTGGAAGTAACGACGGAGTGCTTCTTAAATTTTTTCAAGAACACAATTTTAGAATTCAAGGAGTTGACCCCGCAATCAATATAGCGCATATCGCAAATGAACGAGGTATCACAACAATCGCAGAATTTTTTGACAGCACCATCGCGGAGAAAATTTTGCGTGGGTTTGGGTCTGCAAAAGCAATCATCGGAAATAACGTCATAGCGCATATCAATGATTACCAAAATTTGTGGTCAGCAATTCCCTTACTCCTTGATGCGCGCGGAGTCTTTATCCTTGAAGCGCCATATCTTGTTGATATGTTTGAAAATCTCACCTTTGATACCATCTATCATGAACACATGTCATATCTTTCCGTTCGACCACTCATACAACTTGCCCGAAAATTCAATCTAGAACTTTTTGATGTGCAAATTGTTCCCGCGCAAGGACAATCTATTCGCGCATTTTTCTGCCATCGTGGCGTTTTCCCTATCCAAAAAAGTGTAGACGAATTAGTGGCAAAAGAATTAGCAATGGGTTTTGATAAACTAGAAACATACCAACATCTCGCGCACACAATAGAAAATTGCAAACAAACAACTCTCGCGTTATTAAAAGATTTAAAACAGCAAGGCAAAAAAATCGCAACATATGGAGCGCCTGCAAAAGGAAATACGGTGCTGAATTATTATCATATCGGAAGCGATTATCTAGACTTTGCCATGGACGAATCATCCTATAAACAATGGCTCTATACTCCCGGCACACATATTAAAGTAGTTGATAAACCATTTGCGCTAGAACATCAACCAGATTATTATTTTCTGCTCGCGTGGAATTATCAACACATTATCCTTGAAAAAGAAAAAGAATTTTTAGCGTGTGGAGGAAAATTTATTCTTCCCACTGGAAACATACTATGACATTAATCACTGACGCAATCGTTCGTTCTGTAACGAATGATGTACAACTAGAACCACGTAAAAAAATCCTTGTAACAGGCGGGGCTGGTTTTATCGGTTCAAATTTTGTTCGTTTTCTCTATCATCATCATCCTGAATATAAAATTGTAAATTTTGACGCGCTCACCTATTCAGGAAATCTTGAAAATCTTAAAGATATTTCCGATGACACTCTTCGCTATACATTTATACAAGGAAATATCTGCGATAAAAATCTTTTGAATTACATCATTGCAACATTTCAATTTGATTGTATCGTCAATTTTGCCGCCGAATCGCATGTTGATAGATCGTTGAATTCATCAGAAGATTTCATGAAAACAAATATCATCGGAACGCATACACTCATTGAAGCATGCAAAAAAAATCACGTGCCACGCTATGTGCATATCTCAACAGATGAGGTGTACGGCGATATAGAACAAGGAGAATCAGATGAAACATCGGTTTTGCGACCATCAAGTCCGTACTCTTCATCAAAGGCGTCCGCAGATCTATTAATCACTTCGTATATTAGAAGTTTTGATTTGCCAGCCGTTATCATTAGAGGATCAAACAATTTTGGTCCCTATCAATACCCAGAAAAACTTGTTCCTCTTATCATTTCAAATTTACTTGAAAACATTTCTATTCCAATTCACGGAAACGGACAACATATTCGTAGTTGGATATATGTTGAAGATTTTTGCCGCGCCATTGATATGGTTATGCATACAGGACGACGGGGAGAAATCTATAATGTTTCAGGGGTTGCCAAAACAAATCTTGAAATTATTTCAAGCATTGCGAATATTCTCAATCTTAATAATTCATATCAAACATTACTCCAACATACAAATGATCGCCCAGGAGCTGATCTGCGATACGCGCCAAATTCACAAAAAATATCAAAAGAATTAGGTTGGTTCCCACAACATACATTTGAAGATGCACTCCTTCAAACCGTAACATGGTACCAAACACAATCCGCATGGTGGCAACCAATCAAAAAAATGCCTGTATTCCTAGAACACTACGAAAAACAAAAGAAAGCACAGTACTATTGAAACGTGTATTTTTTCCCCGTCATCCCTTCAGCCGGACAAGCTCTCGCCCCCCGATCGGGGCCTGTCCTCAACTCGATTGGGGATCGAGGGCGTGTCCTGCTGAAGGGTAAACTCCGCGGTGATCAAGAAACGGATGAGTGTTTGTTTTTGCATGTCATTCCTTCAGCAGGACAAGCTCTCGCCGCAGCGGGGATCCAGAAACGATTGTAGACAAACGAAAAATGCTGGATTCCCGCCTGCGGGCGAGAATGACACACACTCCCTATGTCATCCCCGCGAAAGCGGGGATCCAAAAACGCTTGTAGTCTAACTAAAAATGCTGGATTCCCGCCTGCTGGCGAGAATGACACACACTCCACATGTCATCCATTCAGCAGGACAAGCTCTCGCCCCCCCGATCGGGGCCTGTCCTCAACTCGATTGGGGATCGAGGGCGTGTCCTGCTGAAGGGTAAACTCCATGGGGGTCTAACTAGAAAGATGCGATACGAATTCTATTACAATTGTATAATACGCAATAGTTTTAAAAAACAAATTTTAGATTTAAAATTTTAGAATTTGAATCACGTAAATCCAAAATCGTAAATCCTAAATCTAAAATCGTAAAACACCTCCCCTGTGGACAACAAAACCAATTCATATTAAAATTAACATGAATACATTTTTTATTTTTAATATGCAATGGCACGAACAAAGATTTCATGAAGATGCGCGACGTCGTGGATTTTATGACATAGTTCCAGGATTTCCAGGCGATCTCAATTACTCACATATGAACCCAGGCATTATCTGCGGGTTACATATGCATACACGTCAAACGGATTTTTTTACCGTCGCAAAAGGAAGTATTTTAGTTAGGTTAGTATACGAAGATGGACGAAATGAAGAAAAATTTGTCGTTTCAGAACACACACATAAAACCCTAATTATTCCACCCGGTGTTTGGCATGGCTACAAATCACTTGAACCAACCATATTGATTTTTTATATTGATCACAAATTTTCAACTGACGATGAACATCGTCGCGAAACAACTCCTAACGAATGGGAAATTGAGATAAAATAAACCATAAATACTCCGTGCCTATAATTACGTGGAGGTGAGCGACTCTTAGTGTGTTAATAACACCACCCTTAACATTTTTAAAAAAAACAAGTTGACGCACAATCTCAACACGGTACGCCATCCCAAATTTTGATGGTGCCGTCATTACTTCCCGAAAAAATCCGTCCGTCGGAGAGGACGTGGAGTGTGTTCACCCAGCCCAGGTGCCCTCTTAGTATTTCAACATTGATGTAGCAACCTTGTTTATCTTGTTTCCAAATTTTGATAGTGCGATCACCGCCCCCCGAAAGCATCCGTAAATCAGGAAGGACTAGAAGTGCTTCCACCCAGCTTTTATGTCCTTTCAGTGTTTCAACAACGTGATAGACACCTTGTTCGTCTGGTTTCCAAATTTTGATGGTTTCGTCAGCACTTCCCGAAATAATCCGTCCGTCAGGGAGGACTTGGAGTGTTTGCACAAATTCCGTGTGTCCATTCAGTGTTGCAACAACGCGGTAGTCACCATGTTCGTTTGGTTTCCAAATTTTGATAGTTTTGTCAACGCTTCCGGAAACAATTTGTCCTTCAGGAAGGACTCGGAGTGTATACACGGCATCTGTGTGTCCTTTCAGTGTTTCAACATCATTGTAGTCACCATGTTCGTCTGGTTTCCAAATTTTGATGGTGCCGCCACTGCTTCCCGAAACAATTCGTAGATCGGGGAGGACTTGAAGTGTAAGCACATCGCCCGTGTGCCCATGAAGTGTTTCAACGTTACTGTAGCGACCACGTTTGTCTGGTTTCCAAATTTTGATGGTTTTGTCCCCACTTCCCGACACAATCCGTCCGTCGGGGAGGACTTGGAGAGTTAGTACTCGGTCAGTGTGACCTTCCAGTGTTGCACGATCAGAATAATCTTTTTTCATGGTGACGTGTTCTAGTGTGCGGAGGTCAAATCGTCTACATTTTTCGTTCCATATATTTTTTTGTAGTTCACTCATGGCGTTTATGAGTTGTTGTTTATATTCTTTTGCTGTCGCATACTCTTCGCTGACTTGTGCGTCTTGATATGCTACATAAAACTTTTGTTTGAGTTCGTGAATACGCGACAGTTGTTCTGACGCGGATTGACAAAATAGTTTTTTTTGAGATTTCTCCATATGCTCTGGGAATTAGGAACTAGCTTGTTAGCTTTTTAGGAAGTTGACCGACACTAGCCTAATAAGCTAGCTAAGCTAGGCATTAGGAATTAGCTTTTTAGCTTGATAGAAAATGCGAACGCCAACGCCCTAAGAAGCTAAAAATCTAGTTCCTAATGCCTAGAACCAAAGCTAGTTCCTAATACCTAGAGCCAAAGCTAGTTCCTACAATCTAGCATACATTGACGACGTTGTGGATTCCCGATCTCGGTCGGGCTAGTCCTGCTGAAGGGAATGATAGTTGTAAAAAGTCATTTCTTTAGCATGACAAGCTTTCGCCTCAACAGAGATCCAGAAACGAAGTCGCGCTCATGTACTGGATCCCCGCTGAGGCGAGAGCCTGTCCTGCTAAAGGAATGACAGGGGGGGGGGGGGAGTTTGTCCTGCAGAAGGAATGTCTTTTTACAACTGTAATTCCCTTCAGCAG
>CAYVCS010000093.1:0-4533 GCA_964450455.1 uncultured Gammaproteobacteria bacterium
TCGGAAGGGTGAGAAATCTCGTCAGCGTTCGCCATCACGAGATAGCTGACCGGGGTCGAGATGACGTAACACAAATATATACTTCATAATATAATTATACACATATGGCAAAAGAAATCGTCACATCAATCAAATTACAAATTCAAGGAGGAGCGGCTACTCCCGCACCGCCAGTTGGGCCAGCGCTTGGACAACATGGATTAAATATCCAAAATTTTGTCATGCAATTTAACGACGCGACAAAAGACAAACGAGGAGAGGTTGTTCCTGTTGTGATTACTGTTTACAAAGATCGCACATTTACGTTTATCACAAAAACAGCACCAGCGGCCGAACTTGTAAAAAAAGCGGCAGGAATCAAAAAAGGAGCGGCAAAACCATTAACCCAAAAAGCAGGAACAATTACATGGGATCAATGTCGTGAAATTGCTCGTGTAAAATTAGAAGATATGAATACGCAAAATGTTGAATCAGGTGCTCGTATGATTGCAGGAACTGCTCGTCAAATGGGAGTTGAAGTTACCGGAGTGTAATATTTTTTTCATTTGTTGTGTAGTGCTAAACGCGACGAAAATATCATGTCAAATCCCCCGATCTCTCGCAGGTCGGGGGATTTTGATACTTACACATAAGTTGCTGAAAATCTACTTCTTTTTGAGAATGAGTGACCATAATTTTTTAGTATCTTGTCGCAAACACCTTGATTTCGTAATAACTTTTTTAATCATACTCTTTCCATAAAAATCTAAAATCCATCTAGCTTCCTTGTCATTTCCAAAATCCAAAATTCGCTCAATAATATAATGAGCATTTTTTTTAGTATCTATTTTACTTTTGTGTGTGTCCCAAAATAATGCTTGTCTGAACTTCATATATAAAATAGTATAGCAAAAAGCGCCCTATAATGCAATCACATTGACACAAAGTATATGTTCTATTATACTCTTCTCATTATTTATATGTGGGAGTTTCTTTCGTCATAGAAACGTTTGTACCACGTAATTTACATGTACTATATGCCACGAACCAAACGCTTTGCTGAAGCAAAGAAAAAAGTCAAAGTAAACCAAACATACTCGCTCGTTGACGCAATCAAACTTGCTCGCGAAACATCAACTGTCAAATTTGACTCGTCAATAGAATTACATGCGCGTCTTGGAATTGACCCAAAAAAAGGAGAACAACAAATTCGTACTACGGTATCACTTCCCCACACATCAGGAACCGCAAAAAAAATCGCTGCGTTTGTTCCAGAAGGATTGGAACAAACCGCGAAGGATGCGGGAGCTGACATTGTTGGAGGTGAACAACTTATTGAAAAAATTAGCAAATCACAAAAAATAGAATTTGATATCGCAGTCGCAACTCCTGATATGATGGCAAAAATCGCAAAGATCGCTAAGATTTTAGGACCAAAAGGATTGATGCCAAATCCAAAAACCGATACCGTGGGAACTGATGTTGTCAAAATGATTACGGAACTTAAGAAAGGAAAACTCGCATTCAAAAATGACAATACAGGAAATGTTCATATCGTGATTGGAAAAGTGTCGCTCACCGAAGAACAACTTCTTGAAAACGCAGAAGCAATTCTTGAAACAATCCGACGTTCAAAACCACCATCATCAAAAGGAATTTATGTTCGCTCGCTCCATCTTGCGTCGTCAATGGGACCGTCTATTGCTATCACACTCTAAACATATAACAGGTGTTTCTCCAATTGTCATTCCTTCAACAGGACAAGCTCTCGCCTCAGTGGGGTCAAGTAGCCAAGCCACACGAATGTGCTGGATCCCCGCTGCGGCGAGAGCTTGTCCTGTTGAAGGAATGACAAATAACACAAAAAAACATCCATCACAGGGGATGTTTTTTTGTTCACTTTACGACGATGTGTACGACTGATATTCTAACATATAGATTTCTCAAATGAACGATCGCTTAATTTTAAATTGTTGATTTTAGATTACTATACCAAAAACCACCCCTTCAACTCTCACTTCAACATCATCAATTTTTCGTCACACTATGCAACAAACAATTATCGCGCTCGTCGGAGATATGGCGTCAGGAAAAGGATTATGCGCGGAATATATCATCAAACAATGCAACGCGTCATCATATCGATTTTCAAACATTCTTCGCGATATCATTGTACGATTGCATATGCCATCATCTCGTGACGCGCTCATCACATTATCCGAACTTTTACGAAACTATTTTGGTGAAAATGTATTAGCTCACGCGATGACATACGACGTTAAACATGATACAACTTCTGTCATTGTCATAGATGGCGTACGTCGTCTCGCAGACATTGAACATCTCAATCAACTAAAAGGATTTGTACTTGTTCATATTACTGCTGATGCGCGCGTTCGCTATAATCGGCTAAAAAATAGAGGTGAGAAAACCGATGAATATAATCTCACATTTGAAGAATTTGAAAAAAATCATCAACGCTCAACCGAACAATCAATTCATGAAGTTTCAAAATATGCTAATTATACTATTACAAATAACGAAGGGGTACAAGAATTATATACGCAACTTGACCAACTTATTACTACATTACACATAGACGAATATGGAAGTGCGCATCAAAATTTGTAGAGCTGATGTTGCCGTGCCGAACTATCAAACTGATGGCGCGGTTGGTTTTGATTTTGCATGTGCAGAAACACAAACAATCGCTTCGCATCAAACAGCACTCATTACAACAGGATTGATAATAAAAATTCCTAGTGGATATATGTTGCTTATCACCGCGCGTTCATCACTTGCGAAAAAAAAAGGGTTAATGCTGGCGAATGGAGTTGGCACTATTGACCAAGATTATTGTGGCGAAACTGATGAAATTTATATTTCGGTCTATAATTTTTCTGATAAAGATGTTACGCTTGATAAAGGAGAACGAATTGCGAATGGATTATTTATTCCCATTGCTAGAGCAGAATGGAAACAGGTTACACACATGTCCGAAACTTCGCGTGGAGGATTTGGATCAACTGATATATGAAAGCATATCACAGTATCGTTCAAAATATTTTAGAACATGGCGAGTTGAAAAAAAATCGCACTGGTGTTTCTGCGATTACACTCGCTGGAGCAATGTTTGAACATGATATGTCAACAGGTTTTCCACTTCTTACCACAAAAAAAATGCCATTCAAAATGATTGCCACAGAATTAGAATTTTTCATCAAAGGATACACGGACAAACAGTGGTTAAAAGATCGTAATAATCACATTTGGGATGAATGGGCAAACCCTCTGAAAGCTCAATATGGCCATGATGCTGACGCGAAACAGCGTATGACAGACGAGCGCGATCTCGGACCAATTTATGGATTTCAATGGCGACATTTTAACGCGCCTTATCAATCATTTGATACTGATTATAGCGATTCAGGATATGACCAACTCAAAAAACTTACCGAAACACTCAAACAAAATCCCTCTGATCGTCGGATGATTGTGTCTGCGTGGAATCCATTGCAAATTTCCGAAATGGCGCTTCCACCTTGTCATTATAGTTTTCAAGTAACTGTCATCAACAACAAACTTAATCTTCTATGGAATCAACGTTCAGTTGACACAATGCTTGGACTCCCCTTTAACATAGCGAGTTATGGATTATTGCTCCATCTCCTCGCGCGCGATGCGGGTTTGCAAGAAGGACGTTTGATTGGTTTTTTGGGCGATACACATATTTATGAAAATCATGTAGATGGAGCTCGCGAACAACTCACGCGCGATACAAAAACATATCCATTATGTTCACTAGAAACATCTTCATTCACCTCAATTTTTAATTGGTCTTCTGATCATACCAAAGTTATGAATTATACGAGTCATCCTAAAATTGAATTTGCCATTGCTGTATGATCGCGCTCATCGCCGCTATTGATTCTCATAATTGCATCGGAAAAAATGGTGAAATACCGTGGCATATTTCAAATGATATGAAACGCGTCAAAGCATTGACGATTGGTAAAAATGTTATCATGGGGAGAAACACATGGGAATCAATCCCCAAAAAATTTCAACCACTTCCTCATAGAGTCAACATTGTGATTACGTCACAAACTGATTATGTTGTTCCGTTTGGCGTTGAACTATACACATCTATACAACAAGCGATTAACGCGCACGCGCAGGAAGATAGTATTGGATTTGGCGGAGAACAAATTTATAATGAGATGATTACGTATGCTGATACGCTCTATATTACGCATGTACTACAAACTGTTGATTCTTGCACAGCATTTTTTCCAAAAATTGATATGGATGTATGGCATGAAATTTCACGAGAAAATTTTGATGGATATTCATTTGTTACATATCAAAAATAATTAATTATTGACGAGCTGTGCTATACCTCGTGATGGTGGACGTGGACGAGATTTCTTCCGCGTCATCTCGCACGAGGCGAGTGCGCGGATCCGTGCGACCCGACTTTAGTCGGGGACGTCTCGGACACCACGGTTCGAAATGACGTTACCTTTTTTACGTCATCTCGAGTCGCAACGAGAG
>CAYVCS010000094.1:0-13926 GCA_964450455.1 uncultured Gammaproteobacteria bacterium
CACCCTCTTCAGGTGTTAATTCTGGCATCAAGGCAACTCCGAGTCGCAGTTCTAATTCTTCTTTTAACTGTGGAATGTACGCATTTTTATTTGTTTCAGATAAATTTTCCATTCCACTTGCCGAAAGTACTTTGATAATAAACTCATCAAGATGTGAATCGCTCATCATATTTGACATATATATAGTATGATTAACCATCCAAATTGGATGTGATTAATGTAAGTATAGCACAACAATCAAAAATCTCCTACAAAAAAAAAATCATATCTGTGTATAACTTTATTAGTATCACACCACAAGAATCAGCAATCCTATCTCACCAAAAGTTGTCGTAAGTACAACTGCACGCGCATCATCCACAAACATCCATGAATCTGCGAGTGTTGCAGAACAAATATAACTACGATGTAATTCTAATTTTTCTTGTAATTTTGGATCTGCGGATATACGAAGTGTAATTCTGTCGCCAACTGATAAACCCGCATCTTTACGCATAGTGTTTACCGTTCGCACAATCTCTCGAGCAATTCCTTCACACAGCAACTCATCGGAAATTCGTGTATCAAGGGATACCGTGATTGATCCTTCGGAAACTGTTATGATGCCATCCCCTTCCAACTTCTCGCTCACAATTTTTTTAACATTCAATTCTTCTTGAATAATTAATCCAAACGAATCTTCAAATGTCACTCCAACAACTGATAGCCGTGACAATGGTTGTCTAATTTTTATTGAAGCCGTTGCACGCGCGCGCAATCCTAACTCACACACATCACGAACTTTTTGCATTGTACTGATACATACATCATCAATTTCTTGCTGACGCATTTCTGGCCAATCTGAAAGATGTACACTTTGTTCAACTCCTCCTACTACTTCATATATTCGTTCAGCAAGAAACGGCGTGAATGGAGCCATCATACGCGCAACATCTCGCACTATATGACGCAATACGTTTGCAACACCCCTCTCATGCGATTTAAAACGATCACGCGATCTACGAATATACCATACTGAAATGTCAGTGATAAAATCATGTATCACGCGTCCGGCTCGCGTCACATCATAGCTATCCAAATGTTTCGTAACTTCGGAAATTGTTTGGTCTAATCGCGTCAATGCCCATCTATCTAAAACCGAATCAGCATAGATATTTTCTTCGCAAACATCATGTTTATAGAGATTATAAAACATCACCACATTCCACAAAATCATCAAAGTTCGTCGTTTCACTTGATCTACACCTTGAATGTCAAATTTTTTTGGTTCACCTGCCGCGCTCATCGTAAACAGATGAAAACGTAGCGCGTCAACACCATGCTCATTAATTACGTTCCAAGGATCAATCACATTTCCTTTTGATTTTGACATTTTTTCTCCTTTTGAATCCAAAATATGTCCGAGACATATCACATTTTGATATGGCGCGGGTTTTTCAAGCAATGTCGCAACTGAAAGTAACGTATAAAACCATCCACGTGTTTGATCTATTGCTTCTGCAATATAATCTGCCGGATAATGAGTATTCAATGCATCTTCGGATCCGCTAACCGCAGGAAATCCCCATTGCGCGATAGGCATACAACCAGAATCAAACCACACATCCAACACTTCGCTCACACGTTTCATAACCCCCCCACATTCACACGTAATGTGTACCGCATCAATATAGGGACGATGCAATTCAATCGCAGAGGTTATGCCAATTTCTGCAACACTTCCCACACACAGTTCTTTTTCACATGACTCACACTGCCATATCGGCATCGGCGTTCCCCAATATCTCTCACGCGAAATTGCCCAATCACGAATTTGCAATAACCATTCTCCAAAACGTCCATCGCGAATATGCGCTGGTTCCCAATTAACACTCTCATTATTTTTAATCAATTGATCACGAAATGCTGAAACACGAATAAACCATGAATCACGAGCATAATATAATAAAGGAGTAGAACATCGCCAACAAAATGGATAGTCGTGTGTATAGTTTTCTTGCGCCATCAGCGCGCCTATATGTTGTAAATACTCTATAATCTTTTGTTCAGTTGCTTTATCTTTCACGTAATTTCCTGATAAACCATTTCCCACTTCATCAACAAAATTTCCACTCTCATCAACTGTATGGAATTGTGGTAAACCAATCTCCTCGCCGAGCGCATAATCATCTTCTCCATACATCACTGCGGTATGAACAATTCCTGTTCCATCAGAATCAGTTACAAAATCAGCGCTATATACTTTATAACTCGTTTCACTTACGAGGGATGGAATTTCAAACAATGGTTTGTAGGATAGGTGAACTAAATCAAAACCACGACATGAACGTATAATTTCTTTTTCACCTTCCAAAATATGCATTCTATTTTTAGCAAGAATTAATGTTTCGTGACCTGTCGCTACATATACATATTCAATATCTTCACCAACTGCGAGCGCGACATTTCCCGGCAACGTCCATGGAGTTGTTGTCCAACTTACTATATACGTATTTTTTTCGCCCACAACCTCAAATTTCACAAACACACTACAATCTATCACTTCTTTATATCCTAACGCGACTTCATGCGACGACAGCGCGGTTCCACATCGCGAACAATAGGGAACAATTTTATAGGATTGATACACCAAACCTTTATCATACAACTGTTTAAATACAAACCACACACTTTCAATATACTGATTTTCGTACGTTACATACGGATGTTCCAAATCAACCCAAAATCCAACGCGCTCTGTGAGCCGATTCCATTCATCTAAAAAATCCCACACCATTTTTTTGCATTCTGCATTAAACAACGAAATACTAGCATTAACATCATTTGGAACTATAGTTTCAATTTGTGGTTTTCCGGATATTCCTAATTTTTTTTCAACTTGCAACTCAACAGGAAGTCCATGCGTATCCCATCCTGCTTTTCTATCAACTCGATATCCCTGCATTGTTTTATAACGCAATATCACATCTTTATACACGCGCGCAAGCACATGATGAAGCGCGGGTTTCGCGTTTGCTGTAGGTGGACCTTCAAAAAAAACAAAATTTCCGTTGGGTGAATTTTTCTTTAAAACAAGCCCAAAGATATCATTTTTTTTCCAGTTCGCTAATATTCTCTCTTCTTCTTGAGCGAAATCATTGTTAGGTTGCATACTTATACCTATTACGACTATAATGATATCTATCGTATCAATGACTAACAATATTGTCTAGAAAAATATGAAATCAAAAATCGGAAAAATATATATCGGCTCTGACCATGCCGGATTTACTCTGAAAGAAAAGCTGAAAACATGGCTTGTGAGCGAGGGATTTGTTGTTGTTGATAAAGGAAATATGACTTTGATGATGGATGATGACTATCCTGATTTTGGCGCGCGAGTTGCCCTAGCAGTTTCGAAAGGTGTGCAGAAAGGAACTTGGCTACAACAAGATAAAGGAATTTTAGTATGTGGCTCGTCTCAAGGAGTTTGCATAACTGCAAATAAATTTAAAGGAATTCGCGCAGTGACGCCAACAACTGTTTCAGAAGCGCAAAAAACTCGAGAACACAATAATGCAAACGTCATCTGTCTTTCTGGTTGGCGACAAACTCCCGATAGAGCGCAAAAAATTATTTTGTCATGGCTAGAAACAAGTTTTGGAGGAGTTCATCGTCATGAGCGACGAGTTGCCAAAATTAGTCAATGGGAAGAAAAAAATATGAAATAAGTGGCGATTTTAGATTTATGAAAATAATTCCCGCACTTCTCTGCCATACGCAACAAGAATTTTTTGATAAAATTTTGGTGATTGAAACATTCACTGATTTTGCGCAAATTGATGTGATGAACAATTCTTTGGTTGCAGGAGAAACAATTTGGAAACCAGAAGATATTCTTGCGAGCAACACATCCCTTTCATTTGAACTTCACCTGATGGTTAATTTTCCACTTATACTTTTACAACAATTCACTGAAATCAAACTTATCAAACGTGTTTATTTTCATATTGAATCATCTGATAATCCGCGCGAAGTCATTGCATGTGCCCGAAATCAATCCTGGAAAATTGGCATTGTGCTGAATCCTGAAACATCAATAGATACACTTCAGCCGTATGTTGACAGTATTGACAGTGTCATGTTTATGGGAGTTCATCCCGGAGCATCTGGCCGAAAGTTTGAAACCAATGTAATTGATAAAATTTCTCAATTTCACACACAATATCCTCTACAAGAAATAGCCGCAGATGGCGGAGTGAGCGCGCTAACAATTCCCTCTCTTGCAAAAGCAGGCGTAACACGCTGTGCCGTTTCATCACAAATTTTTGAAGTTAATCAAACTCCCCAGGAAGCATTTGAGAAATTGGCTTATCTAGCTTCTTAGGAATTAGCTTTTTAGCTTATTAGAAGCGCGTCACGTCCTAAAAAGCTAATTCCTAAAGCCTAGCGATCTAGCTTCTTAGAATTTAGCTTTTTAGCTTATTAGGGTGCGCGTCACGTCCTAAAAAGCTAATTCCTAAAGCCTAGAAGACTATCCGCACACTTGCGTGTGGCTATTCATCGCAAACCTACAAAATCGCGCGACTTTAATATTTTCACCGAGTAGTGAAATTTTTTCTTTAATCACATCTTCAACTGTTTGTTGTTCATTCTTCACAAAATCCTGCTCTAGTAAACAATTGTCCTTAAAATATTTATTCAATTTTCCTTCAATAATTTTCGTAGCAATTTCTGGCGGCTTACCTACAACTTCTTCTGTATAAATTGATTTTTCTTTTGTTGTAACTTCAAGAGGAACATCTTCCCGAGAAATATACAACGGAGAAAGTGCGGCAATATGCATAGCAACATCCGCAAGTAATTTTTTGAACGTGTCATTACGAGCCACAAAATCAGTTTCGCATTGTAATTCAACCAAAACTCCAACATTTCCATTACTGTGAATATATGAGCCGACAGCGCCTTGACCAGTTTCGCGTCCTGCTTTTTTAGCCGCTTTAACAACTCCCGATGTGCGCAATATCTCAATTGCTTTTTCAGCGTCGCCACCAGCTTCATCCAATGCTTTTTTTACCGCGAGCATTCCCGCTCCAGTTCGCTCACGAACTGACCCAATTAATTGTGCATCCATACTATATTATGATTTTAGATTGACGATTTTAGATTTGAGGAGATTGAATTTCATTTTTTTCACCAATCACGGGTGCTATTCCAACCGTCGCTTTTCCCGCGATCACCGCATCAGCAACCAAACGAGCAAACAGAGCTATAGATTTCACCGCATCATCATTTCCTGGAATTGGATATGTTACATATTCAGGATTGATATTAGTATCGCATACCGCAATCACAGGAACTCCACGCAACTTCGCCTCTTGAATCGCTGTATTTTCTTTTCGCACATCAATAACAAATAACACATCAGGAAGTTTAGTTAGCGTTCGTATTCCCGACAATAATCCATCTCGCTTATCAATCATTTTTTGGAATCTAACTCGTTCTTTTTTGGTATATTTCTCAAACGCGCCAGTTTCTTTATCATTCAACAAACGACGATATCTCTCAAGCATCGGGTGAATCGTATCAAAGTTCGTGAGCAATCCACCAAGCCATCGTTGCGTCACATAAGGCATTCCTGCTCGTTTCGCTTCTGCTTCAACAATATCTTGCGCTTGACGCTTTGTTCCCACAAACAAAATTGTTTTTCCTTCGCTTGACAATTTCTCAATCAATGTCAACGCAACATGCAATCTCTGTTGCGTAATCAATAAATCAATCACATGAACACCAGAGCGAGCGCTATGGATATACCACTCTGCTTTCGGATGCCAACGTCCAACAGAATGTCCAAAATGGACACCACTTCGTAACAACTCTTTAAGATCTGGAACATGTGTGTTCATACTATATCTCCTTAATTAACCTCTTGGCATACTGTTACCCAAACCAGGTAGCTTGGGAGGAGAAACACTATGGATGTTCCAAGATTATGATGAATATATAGGTGGCAAAAGTATACAAAATGTTTGGTTTCATGTCAAATTTTTGTGTTTTGTAGCGTATCAACCGACGTCATTGTTTGCAACACCATCTCGAGCCGCAACCACCCACGTCATCTCGAGCCGCAACCACCCACGTCATCTCGAGTCGCAACCACCCACGTCATCTCGAGTCGCAACGAGAGATCTCGTGACGTTGTACGTTGACGAGATTTCTCACCCTTCCGAGGGATTCGAAATGACGTGCGTGGGTGAGGAATTCAAAATGACGTGTAAAAAACGTCAGTCTTGCCAAAAAAATGAGGAATTGCTATACTCAATTCACTATATATTTCCCTATTTCTATGAAATCTATTCATCCAACCTATCATAAAGAAGTCACGTTCAAATGCGCATGTGGAAGTTCATTTGTTGCGGGAGCCACAATTGAAAAATTTGAAAGTGAGTTGTGCAACAAATGTCATCCATTTTATACCGGAAAACAAAAAATTGTTGACACATCACGACGTGTTGAAAAATTCTCAAAACGACTTTTACAAAAGTCAGATAGTTTAGTTACAAAAAAAGTAAAAAAAGAACGTTCAAAAACAAAAAAGGAAGAACGTGGAGCTATTGCAGAAAAGGAACAAGCGTAACTACGAGATTACACATATGGAAGTCGCGAGCGACTTCCTTTTTGTTTGTATGAATGATACGCTAGTGACACGCTACAATTTTAGATTGTTGATTTTAAATTTTAGATTTACGTCGACGATTGACGAATTGTGGCGATTGTCAATCTAAAATTTAAAATCATCAATCTAAAATGAAAATCATCCTATGTTCAACGTGAATGAGTATAAACAACAACTTAAAGATGTAGAAAATACTCTTTCACAAAGAGATACGTTAAGCGATTCTCGAAAAATGGCGGAGCTTTCGCGTGAATATATGCGACTCAAAGAAATTGTTGATGTTATGATGCTTGTTGCAACATTACAATCTGCGCTCAAAGAAGCACAACGTATTCTTGCTGACAGTAACGACGCTGAATTAGTGGCGTTTGCAGAGGCGGAGACGATTGACCTAACACAGAGGATTAGCACGCTTGAACAAGAAGTTATAGCATTAATTCATCAACCTGATCCTGATGATAGTAGAAATGTGATTATGGAAATTCGCGCGGGTGCAGGCGGAGATGAAGCGGCATTATTTGGAAATGACTTAATGACGATGTATGCGCGTTATGCTGAACGACACAACGCTAAAGTTGAAATATTATCCATGAATCGTACAGAACTTAAAGGAATGAAAGAAATTGTCGCGAGAATCGCTGGAAAAAATGTATATCGCGATTTGAAATATGAAAGTGGCGTGCATAGAGTTCAACGAATTCCTGAAACTGAAAAAAACGGACGAATTCATACAAGTACTGCGACAGTTGCGGTTCTTCCTGAAGTTACTGATATAGAAATTACTATTGACCCAAAAGATTTACGCATTGATACATATTTAGCGTCCGGAAAAGGCGGACAAAATGTCCAGAAAAATGAAACCGCAGTACGTATTACGCATATTCCAAGTGGCATAGTCGCTGCGTCACAATCAGAACGCTCGCAACTTCAAAATCGCGCTAATGCTATGAACATGTTGCAAGCTCGATTGTATGCGAAAGAAAAAGAAGAACGTGATGCATCGCGTGCCGATACAAGGCGCGATCAAGTCGGCTCTGCTGATAGAAGTGAAAAAATACGCACATATAATTTTCCACAAGACAGAATGACAGATCATCGTATCAATGAGTCATGGCATAATTTAGAAAACATTCTCGCAGGAAACCTAGATGAAGTAATCGCACGTATGCGACGATACGAGATGGATCAGATAACTAAAAGCTGACGATATAAAAAAAATTGCACAAAACAAAAAAATCAACCATATTTCAATGGTTGATTTTAATGTAATGTCCCGAGACCCCACCGTACACAAAACGTTATATCTATACCGCGCATTCTGCTTCTTCCTTACACAATGACGCGACATCTTCATCTAACACACGAACATCAGCTCTCAAAACTCCTAGCTCAACTTCAAGAGAATCATGTAGGTCATGCAAGTTTGTTGCATTAAATAGAGACCCCGCAATTTTTCCATTTCGCTTAGTTCCTTCTTCCACAACAGATCCTGCATATCTAAACATTTCCCCACCAACATACATAGAAACATCACTACCATTTGCGTCTTTGTGAGTTTCTAACTTTCCCCCTATCAAGTATTGTTTTCCTTTGCGAATCTTAAATTCATCAGAAAGTACCGTCTTAAATACTCCTTCGCCGACATCAATATTCAAACGCATTCCGTCACGCAGAGTTATCTCATCAAACACCCGTTCCTTTGCAACTGGTTTTTCGTCAACCACCACATCCTCC
The DNA here is from genome assembly GCA_964450455.1 of uncultured Gammaproteobacteria bacterium. Classification (GTDB taxonomy): domain Bacteria; phylum Patescibacteriota; class Patescibacteriia; order Magasanikbacterales; genus CAYVCS01. The sequence goes on from CAYVCS010000094.1 coordinate 8,390, forward strand.
ACCTCTTCAACTATCGGACGCTCCACGATAAGTGGACGAGGAACACGAGTAGACAAATATCCAATCGCTTGTGGCGTAATTGGTCGCGCTTCTTTGAGATGAGGAAACGGCCCAAAAAGATGAAAGTGATTGAAGATTGCTTCCACTTTTTTTCTATCTGCTCTATCAACTTGTTTCATATATGTTTTAATTTTTAAGGCAATCCATTCAGAAAATGTTTCTGTCTGGAAATCTCTATTTTGTTTTTGTAGTCGTTCAGCAAATCCCTTCATCCAACTTTGCATTTCTCCAAGTGTAATAGTTGAAGACGAAAGTGTCAACTTTTCTCCTGGTTCAGTGATTTCAATTTCTCCGTTTTGATGCTCCGTAAATTGCAACATGTCGTCAGGAAGAGTGTCTTCGTGAGTATCATTCCCATATACGAAACTATTTTGTAGCGCCTTAATTGCTCCCGCGAGACGATACAATGTTCCATGTCGCGGATCTGTTGGATCTTGCACCAATTCGTCTTTTGCAACAACAACCGAGCCATCGTTGAGTTTCACTTTTTCATCATCATTACAATCTCGTCTCACATATTTGGGCGCTAACTCTTCCTCCGCAATCGCGATATGACCATTGTTATCAAGCAATGCTGAAACCATAAAATCAAATGGTTCAGGATTTACTGCTGACATTTCTGGATAATCAACTTGAATTTCTGCAATTTCTCGTCGCATTGCAGGATCAACTGGACGTCTATCTGGATATCGCGGACCGACTGGATTTGAAGTCCATATTGCCGCGGCTCCCGGCAACATCGGTCTGCCATAAAAAAGTTCTCCAGGTTTTACTTGTCGCGCTTTTTTGATAATCGCATATGCCTTTTCACCTAGTCGTCCTGATTCGTCAAAACGGCAAATTCTCCCCGTTGTAAATGATGGTGCTTTTTGTTTTGAATTTTCGTAACCAGTAAATGCTTGCATCAATGGTCCATATGATTCATAACTCACACCATTCTCATCTAATTCTTTATCCGCAATCAACTGTTTTTCTCCTGTATTTGTCTCACACTCAATGTACGTTGGGAGATGACCTGTCAACTCAATCGCCGCGGCATCAGCTTGATCGGATTTTCCCGTTCCTGCTTCGCCTATCAGCACCGGCCATCTACCATTTTGTAACGCTTGAATCGTATCTTGATGTATGGTTTCTCGCGTAGGAAGCCATACAAAACCATTGTCCAATTCATCATGATATCGTTTAAAAGTTTCATATTGAAATTGCGCCGCCGCGTCAGTATTTTCTTCTATATGATCTACATTCTCAAGATGTAATAGAGACTCTCTCTGTTCTTTCAACTCCAATAATTGTGCCGCTAATCGTTGCATGTTTGATTGAGTTGCAGAAATATTTCCCGCTCCCTTAATTTTCTTCAAAAATAAATTTTGTTCGTATTGGTGAAATTCATTTTCTACCTCTTGAATAGTAGTATTGATATCTCGCCATTGTTTTCCCAAATCAGAAACACGGTACTTATTAGCATCACCCACTGCTTCTGAATAAATTGCAGAAAAAACCTTCTTTGTAGCATCATCTTCAAATAATATTTTTATTTCACTAATCAAACTATTGTTAATCATACCAGCATCCAATGTATCGTCCGAACTCTGTCGTGCATGATGCTGTTCCTGTTTATCACGAGTGTAGGCAACCATTTTTTCAAATAACATATCAGCTCTCTCTCGAGGAGAACGTTTCTGAAAATAATCTCGCATCGCCTTCTCCTTTTCTGGACTAACACCACGCTCCAATTCTACAATTTTTGCGATATAGAGCATGACTGACTCCGCTCGCTTCTCACTCTCAATCTCTCCTCGTGTTTTTTTTCTTGGAATCTGCTGTTCTTGTGTTGACATATATAAAAAAATTAATAGTAAGTAATGTTTAAAAAATTTTATTACTTATTCACATGTTTAAATTTAGCAACCGAAGCATCTATAATTTGTTGAGCACTTTCTCGCGCGCGTTCAGGAAATAACTTAATCGCTTCACCAACCACATATTTAGCGACAACAGAAGGTAAATCATTAATATCTTTTACAATTTCTCCGTGACTATGTGGCGTATTGTACGTCATAGGAACTGTTTGCGCAGTTTCAGTCAATCCCAAACCAACTACCACTGCATTCAATTCTCCTAATTCTTCTGCGCGCTGTCTCACGTGAGCAGGATTATCAGGTCCCCCATCTGAACAAGCAATAACTAATCGTAATCGTGTATCCTTTCCACCTTTTTTTTCAATTTTTTCTCGTTCATTTCGTATTTGAGTCAAAATCTGTGTCAATGCAGTAACATCTCCATTACCACTACCCTGTTGAGTGATGCTATGCCACATACGAACTTTATCCTCGGGAGAAAAAACATCAGATAATGGTTTATCACAATCAATATCTTCCTTTCCATCACCACGAAATGATATGCATTGTGTTTGAATGGATAAAGAATTTTTACGAGAAATTCCTGCGCGTTGAATTGCTTTTTCAAATCTGTATAACGAAGAAAGAATCAAGTACATCGCTCTACGCTGTATAACCCATAACGACTCTCCATCAACAGTGCTTTGCATTGAGCCTGATTTGTCACCAATTATATACAAATCAAAACCTCCAATGATAGGTTCATATTGTTCTTCAGGAGTTGGCTTCTCACGAGAAACAGGGTCTGATTCGCCTGCTCTGACGCCTATAGCGTGTCGAACAATATCTTCAATATACTCTCCTCCTTCTCGTTTGCGAAGTGGGCCAGAATATTCTTCCCCTAATACTTTGCGCGATTCTACTATTGCATTAAAAATTCGCGACAATGCATCTACAACCAATTCACCATTTGGCAAACGTACACTTTCTGCCGCTTGAATTTCGCGCACAATCTGACGTGCTTCTTTGAGTTCAACTCCTGTTGCATGAGCTAAATAACGTTCTTCTTTTGTATATCCCAATTTTTCTGCATGGTCAGCTAATTTTTTACGAAGTGCTTCAAGTTCCTCATCGGTTTGTCGTTGTGCTTCTTGCGAACCATAATCACCTGGAATTCTTCTACCACCAGGACCACCATTATCTTCTAAATTTCTATCTCCTGCTGAAGTTGCGTCAATTCGCACCCATTCTTTCTTTTTTTCATCAAACACTTCTGTCCACGCATGTCCAGTTCCCGAGTTGATTGATGAAAATCCTCCTGACTCACCCTTTCCACTTACACTGTGTCCAACAACATGTCTAACAGGAATATTCATCTGCGTACATAATGCGGCAAAATATGAATTTCCCACATCACAATCAGCTTGTTTATGCGTATCAATTCCCGCAAAATATCCATCTTCAAAATTATCATACGTCGTATTAAATGAACTATCGTTTGAATATTTAAGTCGTCCTTGTGTATATGAACACAAACGCCAAGCTCGTAAAATTTTGGTTTTCTTTTCAGTTTGTACGCCCTCCATAGCCGCGACAGTTTCTGGCAAAAAATTTGCTGGCATTTTTGGTGATGTTATTTTTTTTGTATCAAGCGGACCATACTTCTTTTCTCTATGAGGCGTTAATTTAATCTTTATATCAACAGATCCCTCACCATCTATCATAATCATCACATCTCCATTTTCAAATATTTCAAGATGATAGGTCGCATCCGCATCATCTACAATTTCAATTCCAGAAATACCGTGCGTATACGTTACCGGAACTCCTACCCATTCACCACGAGTAACATTCGCAGTCATTGTCGTATTAAATCGTTCTTTTTGATCAGGAGTTTCTTCTATCAATTCAAGTTTCCCATGCGTCGCATCTTTTTCTTCTATCCACTCATTATTCTCGCTATCCCATACTGAAAATGATTGTTCTCTAAAATATCCTCCAACTGGCGGAGAAATAGACCAATGCGCGGGAACACGCTCTCCTTCTTTAAGACGTGACATTTCATCCATACTGGGTTTGCTTTTCGTTCTACGTTTCTGAACTGTCGTAGGAGCATTTTGTAATTTTTTGAGTTTTTTCTTACGTTCTTCTGACACATCATCATCCATAGTGTTACCATCAATCGCATCAAGATCACGCCATCCTCGTAGCACACGTTCCAATCCTTTTTCAATACAATTAATCTTTGCATCCCAACTCGCTTCGGGAGACAATAACAAATCAATTTCACCTTTTTCGAGCATTTCAATAATTTTTTCTTGTACCAACTCAAACTGTGGTACATACGTACCACCAACAATTGAAGCCAACACTGCGCGATACATATCAGCAACACGAGGTGAATACCTCGCAACGCGTGGCGCCATTTCTTCAACTAATTTTGCAATACGTTGAGCTTTTTCTTCTCCCGATAAACGCGAACGATGAATCAATGTTACATCTTCAAACAATTCATAGAAACTAGCGAACTGGTTTTTTCCTAACTTTTTGCGCGATTCTTGAATTCCTATAACTTGCCTAAGAGCTTCTTCAGCCTCTTCAGGACTTTCACCATGCAATGCTTCAGCATATGAAACATCAATAATATCCTTTTGATTTGTAACATCAACTAATGGTAAATTTCGCGCTCTTCCATCTGGTGTTTTGACAATAAACATAGTTGGTTAAATTATTCTTTTAAATATACCATAAAATTATTCAATCTACCAAGAAAATGGTGTATAACTTTTACTGTACCTGCAACACTTGACAAACAGATACGAACTTTATAGAATAATCACACTGATCATTACAAGTTGTTTCTGTAATTCATGCAGAAACAATAAAGCAAGCGTGTTGGTGGCGTATAGGGCGATTGAGTCGGCTGAAATAGGAGTTGCAAGTGTTTTGCAACCGCTGATGAGCGCCCGAGAACATTCAATTTCAGGGGTAGAATGTTCGTTGCCATAACAGAAAGTTCCTTAGCCAGTGTAGACAGCCAATGGCACTAATCTGACGAGCGGAGACAAAAGACGAAGGACTTTGTCCCTTTACCTTTATCTCTTACCTCACAACGATCAGCTGTTGTGTCTGTCTTCAGAGCAGCCAACTTCCAGATTGAGAGCGTTTACCTCCTTTTTCGCTCAACACATCTGTGACGTCGGAAACGGGAACAGTCTACCAACACGTGAGCTTTTTTTCCACAAACCCTTACTCTTCTACGGATATGTAAGGGTTTTTTCTTATTATTTAGACGAGTTTGTAGACGAGTTTGTAGTTTGTAGTTTGTAGTGAGTAGAACGTACTACCAACTACCAACATGATAAACATTTTGTCATATTGTTTGCTTTCCTAATTGTCATTCCTTTAGCAGGACAGGATCTCGCCAACGCAGGCGGGAATCCACGTCCCACGTGTCATTCCCTTCAGCAGGACTCGCCCGACCGAGATCGGGAATCCACGTCCCACGTGTCATTCCCTTCCGCAGGACTCGCCCGACCGAGATCGGGAATCCACGTCCCACGTGTCATTCCCTTCCGCAGGACTCGCCCGACCGAGATCGGGAATCCACGTCCCACGTGTCATTCCCGACCGAGATCG
>CAYVCS010000095.1:0-2254 GCA_964450455.1 uncultured Gammaproteobacteria bacterium
GACCGTCAACGCCTAAGAAGCTAAAAAGCTAGTTCCTAATGCCTAGAGCCAAAGCTAGTTCCTAATGCCTAGAGCCAAAGCTAGTTCCTACAACCTAGCATAATTTGACGACGTTGTGGATTCCCGATCTCGGTCGGGCTAGTCCTGCTTAAGGGAATGACATGTGAGAAAATGGTGGCTGTCCCCATTTTTACCAATTCAATGTTCCTCCTGTTTGATATTCCAATACACGAGTTTCAAAAAAGTTTTTTTCTTTAGAGAGATCTATCGCTTCACTCATCCATGGAAATGGATTCGTCGCATAAAATTGTAACGGAAGTTGAACGCGAGATAATCGTCTGTCGGCGATATGTTCAATATATTGTTTAAAACCATCCGCATTCATTCCAAAAATTCCTTTAGGAAATACCGTTTGCGCAAATACATATTCAAGTTTCGTTGCTTCTCGAACCATATTGATAATTCGTTCTTGAAATTCAACAGTCCATAATTCTGGCTGTTCTTCTTTGATGGTGTTAATTAAATGGATACCAAAATTCAAATGCTGTGATTCATCACGCATAATATATTGAATCTGTTCTGCAGAACCAGACATTTTATTTTGACGCTGAAATCCGAACATCACGGCAAATGAACTATAAAAGAAAATTCCTTCTAAAACCAAACTAAACAAACACACATTTTCAAGAAATTTCTGATCATTTTCAAATGTTCCTGTCGCAAAGTGTGGGTCAAAAATTCCTTCATTAAACGATAGCGCAAACGATGCTTTATTGTAAATTGCATCAATTTCCCGATACATATTAAAGATACGTCCTTCATCCATATGCAAACTTTCAACAATATATTGATATGCATGTGTGTGAACCGCTTCTTCGTATCCTTGTCGCAATAAATACATTCGACATTCAGGAGATGTGATGTGACGATACATTGCCATCACAATATTATTTGCCGCAATTGAATCAGCTGTCGTAAAAAAACCCAACACCGTTTCAAATGCTTGTCGTTCATCTAATGAAAGCGCGCTATTTGATTTCCACTGTTCAATATCACGTTGCATAGAAATTTCTGTAGGAAGCCAATGATTTGCATTTCCCGCATTATATGCTTCCCACGCAAATGCATGTTTCATCGGATATAACTGCATAACATCTGCTTCTTTTCCATTGATGACGCGACGCTTATTGATATCGACAGGAATATTTGTTTTTGAGATAGGCATACTTGTTTAGCTTATTAGAATATTAGCTTCTTAGCTTTTTAGAAAATACGAACTTCAACGTCAACGCACTAAGAAGCTAAAAAGCTAGTTCCTAATGCCTAGAGCGAAAGCGACCTAACCTCATTGGCATGACTCACATTCAGGGTCGGATATTTTACATTGCTGAATATCTCCTTTTTTTGACGACTCACCTGATTCACTCGTGGCTGTTACAAACACCGACTGATCCTTCGTAATAGCTGACGCATTTGACATGACGCGTTTATGTGTATCTCCGTATGTTTCCGTGGAGACAGTTGATTTCTCAACCTGACTCATCGCCAACGTTCGCAAATAATACGTTGTTTTCAAACCGAGTTCCCACGCATACATATACGCATCTGAAATATCTTTTCCCGACCGTCCAGAAATAAATATATTCAATGATTGCGATTGATCAATCCATTTTCCACGATACGCGGCCGCACGAATCAGCCATTTTGGATCTATCTCAAATACTTCTTTATATTTTCCGCGGATTGATTCGGGGATTTCAGATATTCCCGCAATTGATCCATCATGATATTTTATTTTCCCACGCATTTCATCATCCCATAAATTCAACGCTTTTAATTCATTTACTAAATAGCGATTAACGACGGTAAAATCACCACTCACATTTGATTTTACATAAATATTTTTATAGATTGGTTCAATGCTCGGAGTGCATCCAGAAATATTTGAGATAGTCGCGGTGGGAGCAATTGCCAAACAATTTGAATTCCGCATTCCATATTTAGCAATCATCTGTCGCACAGGCGTCCAATCAAAATGCGAAGAACGTGCTACATCAATACGCACACCTCGCTCTCTCTCCAGAAGGTCAAGTGTATCAATTGGTAATAATCCACGATCCCATTTTGATCCCGCATAACTTTGATATGTTCCGCGCTCTTGAGCAAGTTGCGAAGACGCCATAAACGCATAATAGGCAATCATTTCTCCTGTTGTATCAGCAAATGCTACAGATTCATCGCTATCAAATTGAAC
>CAYVCS010000096.1:0-7150 GCA_964450455.1 uncultured Gammaproteobacteria bacterium
CAGGACCAGTAATATACCACGCACCAGGACGATAATGGGATTCCAACTTCTTTCGCTCATTAGGTAACACCAAACGATCAACTCCTTGTGTCAGAGAAATCGTATCTCGCCACGATGAAAACCAACGTGGTGTAATTTTAAGAAAACCGGAAATTGGTGAAAATGAACTTCCTGCATTATGCACAGTTATCGTCATAGGAATAGCGTTTGAAAAACCACCTACAAACGGAGTTGAAACGTCCACAATACGTCCCTGCTCATGAATTTCTCCAGGAATAGTAATAAAAATAAGCGAAGCAATAGATTCACTAACTGATAATTGCGAATCAATCGCCGCCGCGTCTCGCGCTCCCACTGATTCTATAATCAACGCTGTGTAATATCCTCCTGCTATAGCGTTTTTTGGAATATCAATTGTCATCTCAAAAGACTTTACCGCGCCCGCATCAAGATGGATATTTTCATTAATCGCATTCATAAATGGCTGTACAGAACTTGCAACTACCACAGATTGGTCAACAAATCTAACCGCCGTTGTTTCATCAGGAAAAAAATCACGCGCATACACGCGAAAATTTCCACTTCTACTCGTATTTTTGATTTCAAGTGTAAACGAATAACGATTTCCTCGCTCAATAGTTTCATTAATCAAAACCGGAGACACTTCTATCGCACCCACCTCTTGATACGGAAAAAGAGTATAGTAGAGCGTAAGGATTGAGATGAAAGCGTAGAATATTTTTTTCATATAGAAGCGGATTTTGATTCGAGTTGCGATTCGAGTTGCGATTTTAGATTGACGATTTTAGATTTTAGATTAACGCGGGGCGATTCGAGTTGCGATTTTTGAATTTAGATTGAAGATTTTAGATTAAAAATTATCATTGCCACCAATCGAAAATCCGTTTCCGTTTGTCATTCCTTCAGCAGGACAAGCTCCCGCCTCAGCTGGGATCCAGCACAAGTTAGCGGTTTCGTCACTGAATCCCCGCTAAAGCGAGAGCTTGTCCTGCTGAAAGAATGACAGTAACTCGTCAATCTAAAATCGTCAATCTAAAATTCTTAACTCGTAAATCTAAAATCGCAACTCGTCAATCTAAAATCTAAAATCGCCCCTCGTCAATCTAAAATCCTTAAATTTTCGGCTGTCGCACATCTCGCATTTGACGCATTAAACGTTTATTCATGTGCGGAGATCGCATCAGTGGATGCCGATGCACAAACGATTCGTCAGATTTCTTTTTCCAGTTTTTTTCTTCCGATTTTTCATCGTTCAATTTTTGTACATACACATATCCAATTAGCCACAGAATAAGAAAAAATAAAATTGAAACCATTATCATTTTCGGAATATACCACACAAATAGCGTGTCTTGAATAAGCTGGTCTTTGCCATATTTTGCAAGCAGGACTGCTTTATATTTAGCAATTTTTGTGGGAGGAAACCATTCAAAAACCACTGACCCATCTTTTCCCGCTTCCGTCGCAAATTTTTCAGCATTGATGGGAATCGTATCAATTTCAGCACCTAAACTGTTAAAAACTACCAATTCTCCTTGCATGACGACATCAGTATTTCCCTCATTTTTAAAATCAAATTGCAAACCAATCGGTGGTTTAAAAAAAATGCGTTTTGTCTGCCGAAATGAAGATAGTGTTGCGATAGTAACACTATCAGTTTTCACTAAAATATTTAATAACATCAAATTGTCAGAACCAATAGGAGGCATCCTGTTGACATCGTCATATCCAATGTTATCAAAAAAAACAACTGCATAATAACTGCCAGGAACTGCCGCAGTCGCCACGCTGACTCGTAAAGGAACATTAGTAGCTTTTTTTGGAGGCAATTCAATCTGACCGCGAGTGATAAACACCCAATTTGCAAGTGATTCACTTCGCGACAAACCACTTTTATTCACAAATTGCGAAGCGCCACCAATATCAATATTGTGGACATGCGCATACACAAATTCCATATCATCAGAATTGTTGGTAAGGCGTACTTGCAATTCATCAAACACACCTCCTTTTCTAATGGCTCTATTTACTAACTTTGGTTCAACAACAACTGAAGATGCCTGCGTAATCGCAGGCATCAATACGGCTATCGCGACAATAACAAGGATGAATTGACGCATGTGTATAGGGAATTGTTTGTAGTGCGCAATACAATCACTGCGCACTACAAACTAAAATCTCGTTAACATCTTATCGCAAGAGGGTGAACAGCAATAGTGCGGCCACAATCGCAATTAAAATTAATGTTTTCTTATAGCTATTTTTACCGTCAGATGGTTTTCCTGTCCGCGCATATTCCTTCGCAAGCTGACTTTTCCATCGTCGCATCCAAATATATATTCCGACGACTACGACGAGTAATACAACAAACTGCAACAATGGCATGACAAAAAACGTTACATCTTGCACCAAAGATTGCTTTGAAACACTTCCAAAACTAATTCCAAGTGTCGCAGTATACATACCGAGCGCTAAACCAGCATCAGGAAAATCAGTTGTATATAATCGCTGTGAGGCCGGAAGCGTACGTGTTCCTTTTTCGTTGAACACAATATGAGCAACTTTTTTACCGAATACATTAGTGATATCAATAAATCCATTTGGCACAAAATGCGCATTTCCTAAATTTTCAAGAACTGACTTAAATCCAAGATTTTGGTCAAAATAGACTTTCTTGTTGGATTGAAATGAACGCACCAATCCTTTTTCAATGACCTCCCCTGAAACCGTATACGCAACAACACTTGTTAAGGTTGAACCAATACCACTTCCTGTTCCACCAGTTGGCAATTCAACTCCTTCTGTTGCCTGAACCATCGCATAATGAGCTCCGGGTTGAGCATTTGCAGGAATTTTTACACGAAATTTGAACGTGTAATCAGACCCAGGACCAATAACTCGCGCTGAATCTTTTTCATCAACTAGCGACATCCATGATGAAAGTGAGTTTTGCGCTACTTCTGCGCCTGCGTTTGCAACTAACGATAGATCTCCCGAAATTGGAGATACTGCCGCATATAAAAATTTCAAACCAAACGTACGATTGTATCCCTCTTGATTTGTCACTTTAACTTCCTCTATACGTTCATCTCCCGGGTCTACACCTGCCTCTATAATAAGCGGAGTAATCGTTGTCCCCCCTGACAACGCCGGCTTAGTTTGCGCAAAGGCAAACGATGACATCACGAGCGAAAGACATACTACAATAGTCGCTCCAAGTCGCTGTATTGTACCCATCTGTATTGTACCCATATAGTATACTTAAATAATAAAAGATTAATTTAATACTAGCACATTCAAAAAAAGACACAAGTTAATAACTTTTACCTAATTGTACACCGCAATTCCCTGCTCTCCATCTGTTATGTATGCATGAATACTATCACCCTGAAACCAATGAGCAATCTCATGTTCGGCTTCTTCCGCTGTTTCCGACGCATGAACCAAATTCATAATTGCTCGTTTTCCTTTATTTGCTGAAACTGCAGATTCAACAGAATAATCACCTCGAATCGTTCCCATATCAGCAAGCGACGGAATTGTGTGCCCCGCAATTTTACGAACCATATCAATAGCATGAACTCCCTGAACAACCATCGTAACAACAGGCGCAGAAATCATAAAATCAATAAGCCATCCGCGAACCATAGTTCCAATCTCCAAATCATCCTTAGTTCCCAATTCCAGAACAGGATCATATCCGTATTTTTCATACGTTGAAAGGGTTTTTTGTCCCACACGACGAATCCACACTTCATCTTTCGGATAATGATTATCCATATGAGTTCGCGCTGGCTTCACCATTGCAACTGCAACAATCTTCAGTCCACGTTGTTCTAAACGTCCAATAATTTCACCAATTAATCCACGTTTAACGCCATCTGGCTTTACCATACAAAATGTTTTCTCATCTTCTGGTCGTTCTAATTTCATAGTTACACTGATTAATGTTAGTTCAAATTACGCATAGTATAGTTGAGTCATACCTACACGTCAAGATAAATGGGGACAGCCACCATTTCTCACGAGAAATGGTGGCTGTCCCCATTTATTCACTTACACGGCCTGCCAACCCCACGGATTGTCTGTCTTAAATCAAATCTATCAACTACCTTCTCCGCCCAATTATCACTCCCATAAGGAGTATTCTTTTCCACAGATCTTTCAAGCGAATCTTCCTCCTCCTCGCTTTGTGGTTCATTAAGCCAAGCTACATAATTCTTAGGAATAGCTATAGGCCAGGGGGAAAGTATCTTTTTTTGCTCTAGCGTACCGTACTCCCGTCTCCAAACACTGGACCACCGCCATTGTTCTGCTTGTTTTTTTAATTTTGCTTTCTTTGCGTTTCTTTCCACATAACGGACTAATGTTAGAAAATATTTACCTGTCTCACACATAAATGACTTGTATCTTCCTTGATAAAGATGGCCTTGTCCAATCATATTTTTTTTTGTATGCCATCGCCTCGTGTGTGTATTAGTTAGTTGACTCATAAATTTACTCATATCGCCATTCTGACGTGGACATACTACCAGATGCCAATGATTAGGCATCAAACAATACGCCAATAAACGCATATCATAATCTTCAACAGCTTGTTCAAGAATCATTTCGAAATCTATATAATCCTGAGCAACATCAAAAATCTGTGCACGTGCATTTGCTCGATTCAGCACATGATATATATAATCTCCCACATCTATACGGGCTATTCTAGGCATGACAGTAGTATAACACATGTACTAAAATGGTGAAATGTGGACAGAAAAATGGGGACAGCCACCATTTCTCACAAGAAATGGTGGCTGTCCCCATTTTACAAATCCCGCACATCGGACAAAAATGATTTTCCTTTCCAACTTGACGCAACAGAATCTACTAAAGTCACCACAGATAATTCTTCTCCTTCCTCATCACGCACAATCATGGCCTCATCCGTAACTCCATCATCAAGCAATTCTGGATCAATTTCCGACAAAAAAACAGACGGCTCATACATCGTCATCCCATCATATCCACCCATCAAGGGATACGTCAGTAATAAATATCGTCTCGCTCTTGTGATAGCAACATAAAACAAACGTCTCTCTTCTTCGTATCCTCCCGCCTCTTCTTTGGCCCTATCATTAGGTAATCCACCATTTACCAGTCGTATGAGACACACACAATCCCACTCCAAACCTTTTGATTGATGAATGGTAGATAACACGACGCGCGAGCCATCAGCTTTTTTTCCTTTCGCATAGTCGTCCGATAAACTTGTTTCCGTTAAAAATTGTTCAAGTGATTTCACTTTGTGCGCATACGTAATAAGTTGTTCAATATCCTGAACACGGTCATGCGCGTTGTCATAACGTTCGTCTAGATATTCCTGATATCCACTTGTTAAAATTGCCGAAATCATTGCCTCAACTTTTCCTGAACAATTGACAATCGCTGTCAACATAGTACACACATCTCTAAAACTATCACTGTCTCGTTCGGGTAATCCATGCGCAATATCATACATCGCAACATCAGAAATAGAGTTCATCTCTTTGAGCGCAAAAATAATTTTTCCTGCTGTTTTATCCCCTATACCTGTTTGCATTTTCAACACTCTTTGCCACGCAATCACATCATGAACATTCTGCGCGATGCGTAAAAACGACAAAACATCTTTAATATGCGCACGTTCAAAAAATCGTAATCCTCCGCGATAGTCATACGGAATTCCTCGTTTCATCAATTCAACTTCTATCATTTGCGAATGAAATGTCGCGCGAAATAACACGGCTATTTCTCCCCCAGAAATTCCACCATCAATCCAATGTGCTACAGAATCCGCAATATAACTCGCTTCTTCAAATTGATTATTCGTGACAACAAGTCGGGGTTTATGAAATCGTTCATTCATCGGCAGTAATTGCTTTTTATACTGTTCTTTATTTCGTACAATCACATTATTCGCTAATTCCAAAATCTCAGGAACAGACCGATAGTTCATTTCCAAACGAAATACTTTTGCGCCAACATATTGTTGTTCAAATCCTAAAATATTGTTGATGTCGGCCGCGCGAAATGAATAGATAGATTGCGCGTCATCCCCAACAACTAACACATTTTTATGATGAGACGCGAGTTGATTCACGATACACGATTGAATTTTATTAGTATCTTGATATTCATCAACTAAAATATACTGAAAACGTTGTGCAAGTTCATCGCGTACGGATTGATGAGTGACGAGCAACAACAAAAATTGTTCCAAAAGGTCATCAAAATCCATCACCTGCGCATCGCGTTTTTTTTGCGTATACGCGCTGTAGGAGCGTTCAATCACCTCGTGAACTCGTGAATATCCCTGAAATCGCGCTTCAAGCGCTTCCATGATAGTAATCTGCGCGTTACGCGCAAATGAACTGATGAATAACATCTGTTTTGGTTTTGGATAAAATTTAGATTTCAAATCAATCCCCTCATCTCGCATCGCCTGTGACATCAATCCTTCTGAATCATCAGCGTCCACAATCGTAAATTGTTGACTATATCCTAAAAGCGTCGCATATTGACGCAATTGTCGCACAGCAAACGAATGAAATGTCCCGCCAGCTATTCCATCAGTTGCGATGCCTACTAACGAATGAATCCTTTCCTTCATTTCTTTCGCCGCTTTATTCGTAAATGTCAACATCAAAATATGTTCTTGCGCTACACCTTGTTCTAATAACCACGCCACACGATACGTTACCGTTCGTGTTTTTCCCGAACCGGCTCCAGCCAATACAAGACACGGTCCATCACCTTCTTTCACCACCTTATATTGTTCTTCATTGAGTTCACTTTGATAGTTGATCATACCTATGTTAGCTTTTTAGGAACTAGCTTTTTAGCTTTTTAGGAAACGGTTGCATCAATCTCCTAACATCATTTCGAATCACACTCTCACCACACGTCATTTCGAATCCCTCGAAAGGGTGAGAAATCTCGTTTACGCTCGTGTTCACGAGATCTCTCGTTGCGACTCGAGATGACGTAAAATTGAAACGTCATTTCGAATCACAGAGAGAAATCTCGTCCACGTCCACACCATCACGAGATCTCTCGTTGCGACTCGAGATGACGTAAAATTGACACGTCATTTCGAATC
>CAYVCS010000097.1:0-2964 GCA_964450455.1 uncultured Gammaproteobacteria bacterium
TTGTTGGCTTAGAACCAACCTATATTTCTGCATTAACCGAAATTGACCAACTAAATGATGCTATTAAAGGTAAGCGAATCACAGTTCGTGAATTAGAAGAAAAAATCATTCAATACAAAAAACAAATTGCTCAAAAACAAAAAGAAACTAATACGCTCAAAAATCAACTTGCATTAATTCAAAATCGTATTAGTGCAACTGAACTTGAAATTCAATCAACTTCATTAGAAATACATACCACAACAAAAGAATTAAATATTTTGAATCTTGGAATTACTGACAAAGAGGCGTCAATAGAAGAGAATAAAATATGGCTCGCATCATTGTTGCGAGAAATTAATTCACAAGATGGGACAAATTATACCTCTGTGTTACTTGCAAACGATTCATTGTCCGCATTTATAAAAGGAAAACAACAATTAACTGAAATTGAATCAAATATTGATGTCAGTGTTCGTGAATTACATTCCGCTCGTCTCGTTTTGTTAGATAAAAAAACTGAACAAGAATTGAAAAAAGCCCGTTTGGATACCCTTAAAGAAAAACTTGATGCTAAACAGTCGGCGCTCAAAGGAGAAGAGGGAAACAAGGGTTCATTAATATCGCAAACAAAATCATCCGAAGAAAAATATCAAACGTTAGTTGCTGAATTAAAAAAACAAGCTAGCGCGATTGAACAAGAGGTTTTAAGTTTAGAGAGAGAGGCGCGAATACGTTTACAAAAAGATGCGCGTTTAAAAAGTACCGGCCCATTTGATGTAATTTGGCCAGTGCCAAGTCAATATGTTACCGCAACATTTCATGACCCCGAATACCCGTTTCGTCACATTTTTGAACATCCAGGAACAGATATTCGCGCAGAGCAGGGGACACGTATTAAAGCGGCGGCATCGGGATATGTTGTCAAAGCACAAGATAATGGTTTTGGATATAGTTATATTATGTTGATTCATCCATCTGGTTTTTCCACAGTGTACGGACATGTTTCCGCAATATATGTAAAAAATGGAGATTTCGTTCAACAAGGCGACATTATTGGCGCGAGTGGGGGAGCACGAGGTTCGCGCGGAGCCGGCCCATTTGTCACAGGCCCTCACCTACATTTTGAAATTCGCAAAGACGGAACAGCAGTAAATGCGCAGAACTATTTGCCGTAATGAAAAAGTTACAATAAAAAAAGGGATCAACTACCGATACACGGAGGATCCCTTGTTGTTTTAAGGTCGAACAACTCTCGTGTACCTCATCTCGGGGACAAGATATTGCGCGAGATTTTGTATATCCTCAAACGTTGTTTTCTCAAAATTATTCCGGATTTCTCTCATAGATATTATTCTGTTATGTCCAGTTATATCTTTAAGGGAGTTTTCTAGAATTTCACTACCTGAAGCATCAATCATAGTGGTGCCCATAATGCTTTCACGTCGATGTTGTTCAAAGAGTTTACGATTACTCGTTGATTCACAAATACACCATTCTATAACTTCGTCAATGTGATCAAGGGCGGACAAAGCTAAAGCCGGACACTTTATCACGAGCGTTCTCAAGAAACCAAAATCTTGACAATCTACATGAATATCATATGTCCATGAGCGTCGCTGTCTGACTTCTTCAAAGAGAAGTGACTCCAATATCTCCCGATACATATATATCGTTTGTGGATTGATAGTACCTGGCATGTTTGCGTAACTATCATATCCACCAATAGAAGTAGAAACTGATCCTCCATGTATTTGCGAATCACTATATTCATGTCGCGTCTGATGAGGCGGATTTATACAACTTAAGGGTTGGGTCTTAATCGTATGGTCGCCGATTTTATTTCGCGCGAATGGACTTGCCTTGATCAAATCAAGAAGTACCTCCACGGTCAAACCACCAATAGCCACGATGGTTATATTATGTGGCGTATAAAACAAGTCGTAATGAGATTGAACATCATCTTGAGTAATACGACCGATGATTTCAGGCATACCGCTTGCAGATATGGAACTCGCAAGACGAGATCCACTATAGAGTGCTCTCTTTTGACGCATAATCAATTCAATATCTACTTGATCCGAAAAAGTACCATCAAACTCACCAATAATCACCTTTGTCTCACGCTCTAAAAATTTTTTTAGCTTGAGAAACAGGAGCATATTGCCAAACATAGCAAGCGATCTTTTCACATAAGCTTTATCAATTGGTATAAACAAGCTATAACAGGTACTTTGATAGCCAGTAGATCCAAGCATAAGATCGCCACCGATGGATTTCACAAAATTTCTAATGCGATTTTTTTCAGTATCAGCATTTGACGCGACCATATGTTCAACAAAATGCGAAAGTCCCACAAGATCAACCGGATCTTGTTCAACTCCGCAATGCACAACAAATCCAATAGCTTCCCAATCCTTCCCAGGCCAGTGAGAGGCACAAATTTTCAAACCATTCGGTAGCGTTACAGTTTCAAATTCAGCGTACGGGTCCCACATGAAGTCTGTTTCCTTTGTATGGTTGTTTTTGTCAATGACCAAACCAACGGCATCATAGCGTCATAAAGCAAAGATGTCAATATAGCGCACAACATGTCTTATCCTCCATAAATCACCATTCCGTATATTCTATATTTATAGTAAATGTTAAAAAAATCCCCTCTATGAATTTTGGTTCAAAGAGGGGAGCAGGACAGTACTGAACAGCACGGGACATAACAGCACACAACGGCACAAAACATGACGCTACTAAAATATGTATAACAGTTTTTTCTTTTCATGTCAAGAATCTTTCTGAATTTTTTTGCGATTCTGACATATTGAATAAACTTTCCAAAAAAAAATCCCCTCAATGAATTTTGGTTCAGAGAGGGGAACAGAACATCACAGTACATCACAGTACAGCACAACACATGACGGCACAGAACAGTACGTCACATCAGAGAGCATACTTGATCAATCCTGTTTTGTCAATATGCACACTCCC
>CAYVCS010000098.1:0-5466 GCA_964450455.1 uncultured Gammaproteobacteria bacterium
GTCAGACGATTATATTCAGAATTATGCAACATTTAAACATGCGATGGAGCGAGCTGAACGATGTTTGATACACAATAGTCAATGGTTGGTTACGCCATGCGTTTCCGCTGATATTTCTGATAGTGGTTTTTGTTATGCGAAACAAGGAGTTTCGTTAGCAAATGTTTTGGGTGCAGATTTTTTTACCGTGCAAGAATGGATAGAAAAACCAGATGCTGATACAATTTCGCGTCTGCTCAATGACGGTGTATACGCGATTCATATTGGAACATATGTGTATCATTTAGGTGCAATGATTGAGCGATGGGAAACTATGTATCCTGATATGATGCGTGTATGTCGGATGGTTGCGAGAAATTGCGAGGGAGCGGATGAATTATATGCGCAATTACAAAGTAGTTCTATTGAATCGCTGATTACCTCAAAGAAAATTGATGTTGCTCTGATGGTGCTACAAGATGTGGGATGGCATGATGTCGGAAAATGGAATGGAGTTTTGCGAATGCTACAAACGACACCAGATGAAATTGTTGTACGAGGAAATATATGTGTAGAAGATGTTCAGAATAGTTTGGTATTTGGAGCAAAGGAAAAAGTGATAGCAGTGATTGGTATGTCAAATGTTGTGGTTATTGATACACCTGACGCACTTCTTGTTGCCTCACTTGACCGTTCGCATGAAATAAAAGAAGTTCTAAATCGTATGGATAAAAAATATTGGTAGTATGAGAGTATTGATAAAAATTCTGTTAGGCGCAATTTTTTTGGTATGTATTGTGATTGGCATTGATCGCCTATATGCACGTTTGACGTATGTTGTGCCACCGCCTTCTATTCCACGTGAGGAAGTTACTATCACGTTGATTGAGGGATGGACATTGCGTGATGTCGCAGAACATCTTATTGAGAAAAAATTGGCGACTGCTGATGAGTTTTTTTCGTTTGTGGGTGTTCCGGGACACACCTCAAAAAAAGCGAAATTTCGTCAGTCGTCGCTTATGCGTGAGTATCCATTCTTATCTGAAATTCCTGATGGAGTGAGTATGGAGGGATATTTATTTCCCGATACGTATCGTGTGTACGTGGATGAAGGTGTGGAATCCATTGTGCGAAGATTGGTTGATAATTTTTCAAAGAAAGTTACTCTAGATTTACAAACGGAATTTAAAAAACAACATAAAAAATTGTATGAGATTGTGACGATGGCATCAATTATTGAACGCGAGGTTGCAACTGATGATGATAGGGCAAAAGTTTCGGATATTTTGTGGGGACGTTTGAGTGTTTCAATGCCACTTCAAGTTGATTCAAGTGTAAATTATGTGACTGACAAAAATACACCAGCGATTTCTCATGATGATACACGATTGACATCGCCCTATAACACATATAAGTTTAAAGGATTACCACTTGGGCCGATTAGTAATCCAGGAATCAAAAGTATTGAGGCGGCAATTTATCCCGAAATAACTCCGTATGTATATTTTCTGACGTCAAAAACAGGTGAAGTAAAATACGCGCGAACACTAGATGAACACAACGCAAACAAATGGAAATATTTAAAGTGACGCGCCTCGGGCGCTTCATTCCTTCAGCAGGACAGGCTCCCGCCAGAGCGGGGATCTAGTAAAAACTCGGGCGATTCATTCCTTCAGCAGGACAGGCTCTCGCCAGAGCGGGGATCCAGAAACGTTTGTAAACCAACTAACAACTCTGGATTCCCGCCTGCGGGCGAGAATGACAAGTGTGGCGTGGATTCCCGCCGGAGTTTACCCTTCAGCAGGACAGCTCGTCCACATGTGTCATTCCCGCCCGAGAGCGGGAATCCATCGCGGTCTCGTTTGTATGCGTGTAATTTTGGATTAGTAAAATTTGTTTTTTTTCATACTCACATTCTAATCTGTATCAATCGTTTCTGGATTCCCGCTGCGGCGAGAATGACATGAAAAATGTACTATGGAAACAAAATTGTTTGACTATACATTGCCAAAAGAGAAAATTGCGCAGACGCCAATGCATCCGCGTGAAAATGCAAAAATGTTAGTTTTGGATCGTTTGAATGGTTCAGTAACTGACGCTCGTGTGCGCGATATGGTAACTTTGTTACGTCCCGGAGATGTGTTGGTCCGTAATGTTTCAAAGGTTTTTAATGCTCGTCTTCACGCATGGAAAACCGTTGAAGAAGCGCGAGCGCGAATTGTACAACCAGCGTTTGAGATATTAGTGATGAAATGTGTTGCTGATATAGAGGTCAGTGGAGATTCATTTCCTCGTTCGCAATGGGAAGTTTTGGTACATCCTCTAAAAAAATTGCACGTTCAGGATGATGTGTATCTGGGTGTTCTAGAAAACGAATTTTTTGGTGGAGATGTTGTCGCAACTTTGATGCAGAAACATGCAGACGGAAGTGCGCTCATGCAGTTTAATATTGAACGTGATAGTGTATTTGCATTGTGTGAAAAATGGGGAGACATACCAACTCCGCCCTACATTGAACAACTTGGGAAAGAAGATGATGCATATCAATGTGTATACGCTCGAGACATCGGATCGTGCGCCGCACCAACTGCTGGATTTCATTTTTCCGATATGTTGTTATCACTACTTGAAAATCATGGGGTGATATGTGTTGATGTTGTTTTGCATGTTGGTTTGGGAACATTTAAACCAATTCAGAATGAAACGATTGAAACGCATGTAATGCATAGCGAATGGATTTCGTTGTCGCAAGAAACGATTGATGTGATTGAGAACGCAAAGTCGCGTGGAAATAGGGTGATAGCAATTGGAACGACGAGCGCGCGTGTGCTTGAGGGAGTAGTTCAAACATGTGGTTCACTGATGCCCTATGAGGGAGATATCAACATATACATTACGCCAGGATTTGTGTTTCGTGTGATTGATGGATTGCTCACCAATTTTCATCTACCAAAAAGTACATTATTAGTGTTGGTGTCTGCATTTGCAGGACGTGAAAAGGTTTTGGATGCATACAAGTATGCGTTGATTAATGACTATAGATTTTATTCATTTGGAGACGCGATGCTGATTGTATAGAACTATGTTCGTTTTGTTGAAAGGGATGACGATGTGTGTGTTGAGGGTCTCGTCATCTCGGGCACTTTGTTTGAAATGACGTGAATATATGATACACAATACGTATATGCAACAATTTTTCAAATTAATTCATACTGATGCGAATTCTCGGGCGCGAATCGGTGAAATGCACACGGATCATGGAGTGATTCGTACTCCGGCGTTTATGCCTGTCGGAACGCAAGCCACTGTTAAAACGCTTGATATTCGCGATCTTCATGAAATTGGAACTGATATTATTTTGAATAATACGTATCATTTACATTTACGCCCCAACGAAGAAAGGATTAGAGAGGCAGGCGGTGTGCACGCATTTTCAGGATGGAATAAACCAATTCTCACGGATTCTGGAGGATTTCAAGTGTTCAGTTTAGGACAAAAAAGTGGATTAGTATCCATAGATACTGATGGTGTTGATTTTATTTCTCATATTGATGGCTCGCGTCATCGATTTACTCCGGAATCAGCTATTCGTATTCAACAGAAATTAGGAGCAGATATTATTATGGCGTTTGATCAATGTACAGCGGATAATGCAAGTATGGACAATATACGTGAGGCGATGAATCGTACACATAGATGGGCGGAGCGATGTCTTGCGGTGCATGAGCACGATAGAGTTCATGCATGGAAACAATTTTTGTTCGGCATTATTCAAGGCGGAAATGATCGCCTTTTGCGACAGGAGAGTGCGCGATATATTTCTGGATTGCCGTTTGATGGAATAGCGATTGGCGGCGAATCTATCGGATATTTTATGGATACCACAGCAGATATTTTGGATTGGATTATAGATATCATTCCCGACGATAAACCTCGCTATACGATGGGACTCGGAACATCGCCTCGTGATATTTTAACGGTTGTTGAACGAGGGGTTGATATGTTTGATTGTGTTTCGCCTACACGCATGGCGAGAAATGGAGGAATATTTGTTCGTGAGATGGGTGAAAAGGGGAAATATCGTATATCACTCCCAAAATCGCCCTATAAAGACGATATGCGACCATTGTGCGCGTGGTGTCAATGTCGCTATTGCAAAGGCGATAATGATGCGCCTCCTGTGACGCGAAGTTATATGCACCATTTATTTCGATCATCAGAAATTCTTGGACCTCGGATAGCATCGTACCATAATCTTTTTTTCATGGAGCAGTTTATGCGAGAATTGCGAGCAAGTATTGAAGTGGATAGGTTTTATGAGTTTAAAAAAGAGTGGCTCACGTGAGGCATTACTCTGTTTTGGATATAATGATCAAAAGATATTAATCATTATGCATATTTTGAACACATCCATTTTACGTCGTATCATCTACACGTCATTTCGAATCACTCGGAAGGGTGAGAAGTCTCGTCCACGTCCGTGTCATCACGATATCTCTTCCGCGACATCTCGCAGAAGGCGAGTGCGCGGATCCGTGCGACCCGACTTCGTCGGGGACGTCTCGGACGTTGCGACATACGACGACGTAAAATAGATACGGCATTTTGTCCACACACCCATCCACGTCATTTCGAATCCCTCGGAAGGGTGAGAAATCTCGTCAGCGTTCACCGTCGCGAGATCTCTCGTTGCGACTCGAGATGACGTGGGTGGTGTGAACGAAAGACGTGGGTGGTTTGAACGAAATGTAGATGAGATTAAATTCATGCACAGATATATGCATGAATTTTTTTGTTAGGTGTGATATACTGAATGGACGATAGGCAAATACCAATCCATTTTTTTCTATGGAGCGTTTGAAACGAATTCTTAAGCATTTCATGCACGCAAAATATGCATGTTTGTTTGTGTTGATTGTGGTTATTGGTGTGACTATGTTGCCTCACACTGTTTTTGCGGATGAATTTGTCGCATTTGAGAATGCTGTCAATTCCGTCACGGGTGTTGTAGGAAATGCAGTTATGAACGCGGCCGCAGATATTGTTCGTTTTATTGTTGAAATGTATGTATCGCTTGTCGGAAAAATCATGATTTTTTTGATGAATTATGTGATTGCAATTTCAGCATATAATAGTTTTGGTTCAGCAAAAGCAGTAGAAATTGGATGGATGCTTATGCGTGATATAACCAATATGTTATTTGTCGTGATATTGATGATGATGGCGTTTGGAACATTGTTAAATCAAGGTCAAAAATTAGGTGATTATAAAAGTTTACCGAATTTTGCGATTATCGTCGTTGTCGTCAATTTCAGTAAAATGATTACATTATTTTTGATAGATATTGGACAAGTGGTGATGTTGACATTTACTGCCGCATTTCAAACTACTGCGGCGGGAAATTTCATGAAAGCGTTTGGTATACAGCAATGGTTTAGCTTAGCATCCTCAACAGGTAATTCAAATGGTATAAGCAGTACAGATCTG
>CAYVCS010000099.1:0-2802 GCA_964450455.1 uncultured Gammaproteobacteria bacterium
AATGGGCGATTACACGGAATCGCCCGTACGATAAGGATTATGCCATGGAAGTGGTTTGGCATCACGATAAATTCATCTAGTATGATGTTAGGAAATTTCTCTGATAATTTCATCCACCACGTTTGAATCATTTCTCCTGCATCGTTTAATTTCATTCCTTCATTCGTAATTTCTCCAAATAATGGTTGGCGATTGTGCGCACAAATCGTTACAAAATATGCGCCATTTTGAGAATAGTCGTATCCCTTCAGACGTATTGATTTTCGGTTTGTTGTAATTGATTCCATATAATTTGCATGGGCGATTGCATGGGCGATTGTAC
Source organism: uncultured Gammaproteobacteria bacterium (assembly GCA_964450455.1). Classification (GTDB taxonomy): domain Bacteria; phylum Patescibacteriota; class Patescibacteriia; order Magasanikbacterales; genus CAYVCS01. The sequence continues at coordinate 323 of CAYVCS010000099.1, forward strand.
GGGCGATTGCATGGGCGATTGTACGGGCGATTGTACGGGCGAAACCGTGTTTTCGCCCTTCATGTTTTCGCCCTTCATGTTTTCGCCCACCACGTTTTCGCCCACCACGTTTTCGCCCCGGCGCTGTGGGCGATTGCGACCGCGATGGCGATTGCGACCGCGACGACGGGGCGACGACGGTGGCGGGGCGACCGCGATGGCGGGGCGACGACGATGGCGGGGCGATTACACGGAATCGCCCCAACGAATCGCCCCAACGAATCGCCCCAACGTTGTGGATGGTTACATTCCCGATAATTTTTCCACTAGCTGGCTCACGTTTTCAATTTCTGCGACTTTGATAGAGGATGAAAGTTTTGCGTGTTTTTTGGGAATTAACGCGTAGGAACATCCGAGTCGTCCTGCTTCTTTCAGACGTTTTTCAATATGTGGAATTGATCTTACTTCGCCATTTAATCCAATTTCGCCGAGTGCAATAATATTTTTTGAGATAGGTTTATCAAAATGCGCAGACACAATTGCCATCGCAACCGCAAGATCTGCCGCGCGTTCTTTTATCGTGTATCCTCCTGAAATATTCAAACAAACGTCGTAACTTTCTAGTGGTAGGGACATTCGTTGTGTCAAAACTGCTATGAGAATTTGTAATCGATTCAAATCAAATCCCGCGACACGACGTTGTGGATATCCAAATGATGTTTTAGTAACGAGCGCTTGCACTTCAACGAGAAGGGGACGCGTCCCTTCCATCATTGCTGTTATGACTGACCCGGGAGTTATTGATGATCTCTCTTCTATCATCAATGCTGATGGATTAGTAACTTCTTGCATTCCCTGTTCATTCATCACAAACATACCAATTTCATCAACTGGACCAAAACGATTTTTGAGCGATCGGATGATACGTAATTCTCCTGAACGTTCTCCTTCAATCATAAAAACTGCATCAATAAGATGCTCTAATGTTTTTGGTCCTGCAACACCGCCTTCTTTGTTGACATGACCTATCAAAAATAGGGGAATGTTAGTTTGTTTTGCGCATTGGGTAAGCATGGCAGTAGCAGTGCGAACTTGGGAAATACTTCCTGCAGTAGCATCGCTTTGGGGTGAGCGAATTGTTTGAATAGAATCAATAATCGCGCAGAATGGTTTTTGATGTATGAGTGTTGCGATGATATTTTCCACACGAGTTTCTTCGCAAAAAAGTATTGATGGATTTTTTAATCCAAGACGTTCTAGACGTTTCGCAACTTGTCCGCCAGATTCTTCGCCAGAAATATAGAGTACAGGAGTTTGTGGTGTAGCAAGCGCATGCGCAATTTGTAAAATGAGTGTTGATTTGCCAATACCCGGTTCGCCAGACAAAAGCATAACAGCGCCAGCAGTTATGCCTCCTCCGAGTACACGGTCAAATTCTTTGATATGAGTTTTATAGGATTGATGTGATGAAGTATGGATTGAACTAAGTGGAATAGATGTTGCGACAGTTCCCGCGACGAGGTGTGTGATAGATTGCGCTGATGGGGGAGGTGTTGATTGTTCAACAATAGTTCCCCACGTTCCACATTCAAAACACTGCCCAGCCCATTTTTGAGTTTGCGCATCGCAATGAGAACAGGTGAATATGGTTTTTATTGATGTAGACATTGTTTTACTTAAAAAGTGTTTTTCCACCCGAATACTGTTGAACGATTTTATTTGCATAATCTTTCATTTCTTGAGTAAGAGGTTCGTCCCATGAACTATTACTATACCAGCAACGCGCAGTTCCTCCTGCATCTTTCCATTTTTGGTATCGTTGCTTATTTCCATATTCAAAATGCCAATTTTCACTACAAAGACGAACCAACCCGACGTCGTTTGCTAATTTTTCTATAATCATTCTATATGCCATTATCGTCGGCTTTTCTTTCCAAGTTGTATTGAAATCAGAATGATAGTTTGCTTGACTAGTTCTTGCTTTATCGCCTATTGGTAGAGCTTTTTTTCCGTCGGCAGATGCTAGAAACGCATCGATTGCCGTGCCATCAGAGTGGCCACCTTCACAGCCAGTGGGGTTTGAAATAGCTCCTTGGTTTTTTTCCCAATTCGAGATGCCTGTTGTTTTGCGTGCGACAATTCCCGTGTTCCATAATTGAACTGCATAGTTTCGATCACGGAATACACCACCAGGCGTGAGAGTAAACCCGTATTCTTTAGCATGGTCATAGAATTCTTTGATTTTAGGTAGTATGATTTTGCTTGCACTTTTCTTTCCCCATCCAGGCATTCCAGTAATTTTTGTCGGCTCTTCAGCAGGACATTCACCTATATATTCATAAAGATAGGGTAAAACAATTGCTTTATCTCCAGAAGCCATGTTAGACCATATATTCCATCCTTTCGATGGTATAGAATTAATGTTTGTTCCTTTCAACAAAAAATCATCTTGAGTAATGGAGGATACATCTGTCGCTTTTTTTGCCACAGGAGAACCTTTC
>CAYVCS010000100.1:0-3019 GCA_964450455.1 uncultured Gammaproteobacteria bacterium
AGTTCCTACCGATGAACTTATTGCTATGTTGGGTGAAGTAGTTGTGAAAGGAAAAGAAACTAAGGAAATTCAATCGGAAAAGGATGCGCTAGAAAGAGCTATATATCAAGAAAAACAGGTTTTAGAATATCTCAATACATGTAGACAGGAATCTCAAGAAATGAGCGTGTATCATCTGGTAACAGGCGCGCCATCGGCAACGGAGATGGTTGAAGTGCATGGAATTGGAAGACGAGTTGATTTAGATGAAAAATTTAAATTAAAACCAGGTGATCGAGGAAATACGCGGGATAAAGCTCATGATTTGATAGAGCATTTGGCAGGCGAGGCATTAACAAAAGTTGCGGATTTAAGAAAAAAAATCAAGAAATTAGAAGAAAAAGCGACACAAGATGTTCAAGTACATACGCTTCTGATTGAAAGTTTAATACAACATAGTCGGGGATATGAAGATATTCATGGTGAAGCAGAAAAATGGCGAAAAGAAGTTGAAGCGCGAGCTGTGAGTAAAGATTATAGACAAACCGGAGATGCTGTTCAGGATTGGTTGCTTGCAGAAGCCACTTTGAAGAGACGGTTAGAATTGCAATTAGAGGATGTGACGGTTGTTCCACCAGAACCAATTATTCCACCAATACCAGTTATTCCACCAATACCAGTTATCCCTCCACCACCGGTTATCCCTCCACCACCGGTTATTCCACCACCACCGGTTATCCCTCCACCACGACCAACCCGAGAAGAAATTATCCATCCACCTATTGAAAAACGTGAAGAAATTCGCGAGATTATTGATATTCCAGCTCCTCTCATGAGGGATATTATTAATCATTGCAGAGAAAAGGGCGTGATGGAAATTGCTTTTCTTGAGGGCACGGATGCTGGACTTGGAGAAATGATTACGTTGTTTGATACATTACCAAAACATACATTATTAGAATTACAGGCAACATTACGAGAGCAAGGATATACTATGGACGAATTTATGGAGATGTGGAAGGCGGGAAAAGGGGATAAAAATCCAATTTCACATGATGTATATGAAATAATGATGATGGATGTTCAATCTGAAATAAAACGTCGGGCAATAGAAAAAGTTGGAATTGTAAAAGGATTGAAAATTAGTTTGAAATCTCGAATTAAAACAATGCTGAAAATTGCGGGGATTACGACTGTTGTTGCTTCAGGCGCTGGCTTGATTGGCGGAGCAATTGCGGGCACGATAGCGGCAATTGGTGTTGGTGGAAATTTAACTAAATTTTTTAGAGATAGAGAAAAGAAATCTGGAGAGGATAAAGCAAAGACAGAAGCAATGTTGCAGAAAGAGGTTACACGAATAACTCCGGAAATTATTCTTGAAGTTCAAAAGGAATTTTTCGGAGAACGTGGGGAAATGTTTGAGCGAACATTGGCAGGTTCAATGGGACAACTAATTCGCGAACACACATCTTCAGATTCTCAAAATGTCAACACAACTTTGTTGCGTCAAAATGTGTTGAGAAAAGAAACTGTAGCGCTTCGTGCAGAGGGTAGAACGAGAGAAGCAGAATCAGCACAACTTGATTTGTTAACGACAACGCTCGGAGAACGTCGTGAGATATTAGTTGAAGCGGCGAAGCGTACGTCTGACCCTGTTGTTCTGAAAGCACTAGAGAACTTGCTCGTAAAAGCAAAAACAGGCGATTTTGACTCGACTGATCCGGAAACAAGTTCAAAAGCTCGGAGAATATTGAGTGATGTACTTGGCTACGCGGCGCCATGGTTAGTAGGTGTGGGTGTTGGTATGGCTATGGGTGCTGTCGGGCCGGAATCAGTTAGACAGGGATTGGCAGGAACTGGTGGTGGCATAATCGGCTACAGAATTGGTGATAAAATGGATATGCGAGCGCATCAAAGAGAAGCGCAAAAAGTTGTTCAAGAAATCATGGGCGATGTTGAGACGTTATTGCAAAAACATGAACATGGAACCGCATATTCATTAGATACAGAACAATTGACTGAAAAATTACCTATGCTTGAAGGACATCTTCGTTCTGGATCGCTGTCAGGAAGTCCTATCAAACAACGACAAGCTGAAGGAATGTTGCGAGAGGGATATAGATGGGTTTTTGAAAAGAAAGATGGTGAACGATTGGGGACATTAATTTCGCGTTTGCGTAGTCATAATGGTTTAGCAAAAGCTCAAGTTGAAGATGATATGGATAAACTCACGAAACGTGGTAGATGGCGTCGTTTTGTTGGTGCGGCCGCAGGAGTGTTGGCTGGAATTGGTATTGTCAAGGCAATAGAAAAATTGTCTGAAAAACCAAAACCAAAACCAGAAGAACCAAAACCGCCAGTAATTTCAGAAAAACCATTACCACGTCGCGGGATTGAATCAGAAGATGTTCGTCCACGACACGACATTGATCCAATCCAAGATGTCCCTCCTTCAATTCCACCCGCTCCAGAAGTAACACAATCATGGGAACATACATTGAAACCGCCTGAAGGCAATAATTATGATAACCAATCATGGGCTATTAGAGATTTGTTTAGAAAACATCCTGTTGAAATGACTAAAGCTCATTTGCTTACCCATCCTACCCATAGGGGATTGTCACCCGCACAATTAGAGCAAAAAGTAATCAATGATGGAGTTGTTCAAATAGCACGTCATCATTATGTGCGTGGTGGATCGCATTATTCTCACACTGATCATCCAGGCGATGTGATATCCGTTAAAATTTCACCTAATGGAGGAAATGTTATTTCATATCGCTCTCCCGGACTAGATCGTCCAGATCCTCATTTTAAATTTCCTGATGGTTTAGGGAGAGTTCCTTCAAAACCTTTTGATGAATTATAAGTAATAGAGATGTATCGTTGGTTCTAAAATACTATCTTATATGGATAGTATTTTATTTTAGTTTTTATAATTAATGCTCTCGCAGTCAAAATCTATAAAGCATATGAAAAGTAATATCATTTGTACTTTGACTCAATGAACTAATAGAAGAAAAATTATAGTAAAAAAACC
>CAYVCS010000101.1:0-4859 GCA_964450455.1 uncultured Gammaproteobacteria bacterium
GGAACAAAGTTTGAAACAGGGTTTGAAGCAAGATTTTGTCCAAATGGAGCAAAATATAGATCAACGCTTCGGACAATTGGAACAAAGTTTGAAACAGGGTTTGAAGCAAGATTTTGTCCAAATGGAGCAAAATATATATCAACGCTTCTGACAATTGGAACAAAGTTTGAAACAGGGTTTGAAGCAAGATTTTGTCCAAATGGAGCAAAGTCTCGAGCAACGGCTTGAAGAAAAAATGCATACTATTATTGATGATATGGTAAGGGATGTCATGCTACCTGCCTTTGCTGGTTTAGAATCTCGTTTGGATAAAGTAGAATCTCGTTTGGATGGTGTGGAAAATCGCTTGAGTGGGATTGATAGGAAGTTGACTACTATGCCTGATCGCGATGATCTTGACCGTATTATTGCAAATGTAAACGGAGAGACGATTTTAAAATTTCGGAAACAACAGCAACAGATTTCACTTATTGCAGATGATTTACATGATGCTGATATTTTCACGGATCTTCACGTGTCAGAAATAAAAAAATTGGATATTTTCCCCTCTCTTCGTGTTTCTTGAGTTATTTTTAAGTAAGAAGGATATTTTTTTTGATGTTTAATCAATACGATAATTTCTAAACCCACTCCAATTTTTGCAGTATGTATTTAAGTAGTATCAACATTCACGGGTTTAAATCATTTGCGCATAAAATCTCACTTTCATTTTCACCGGATAATGAATTTCATAAAGGAATTACTGCCGTTGTTGGACCAAATGGTTCAGGGAAATCAAATATAGCCGATGCGATTCGTTGGGTACTTGGCGAACAATCCATCAAATTATTACGAGGAAAAAAAACTGAAGATGTTATTTTTGCTGGTTCTGCGATTAAGTCACGCCTTGGATTCGCCGAAGTTATGTTAACAATTCAAAATGATGATGGAGCGTTTCCGCTTGACGTTCATGAAGTTTCAATTGGTCGACGTCTGTATCGTGATGGCGTTAGTGAATATCTGGTAAATGGAAATAAAGTGCGATTGTTAGATATATCGCTACTGTTGGCACGAGCGGGGATTGGTGGACGATCGTATGCAGTTATTGGTCAAGGAATGATTGATCATGTCCTTTCGTCAACGCCTTCAGAGCGAAAAGAATTTTTTGATGAGGCATCTGGTGTGCGCGAATTTGAACTTAAAAAAAAACAGACAGAACATAAACTTAACGCCTCGCGCGAAAATTTGACACATGCTCAAACAGTCATTGAAGAATTAACTCCACGTATTCGTTTTTTATCAAAAGCAGTTAAGCGACTTGAAGAACGAGCAGATGTTGAACGCGCACTTCACGCAATGCAACGCGACTATTATGGTTCAGAATGGAAACGTCTTGAAGAAAATTATGCGCGTATTTTGACAAATAATCATGAAGTTTCAAAACGATTAGAAATTGCTTCAGCAAAAAGAAATGCTGTACTTTTAAAATTACAACATATTGAACATACCAAAACTACAAGTGAATCGTTGTTGTCATTACAAAAACAATATGAACAATTTCGTCGCGAACGAGAAACGATATATGAATCGCTCATGAAAACGCAAACAGAATATGAAATTATCAAAGCGCGTTCACGTGTTGTTTCAGATAGTAGACAGATTCCTCAAGGAGAAGTAAGTGGTATGTGTGAAGAATTAATCAAGCGATTTGATGAAATGCGTGTGGAGCTTTTTGCATGTACACATATTGATGAGGTGCGCGCGTTGCATGAAAAAATAGAACAGTTTACAACGCGACTTCATGAGATTCATGTACGATATGCGCCGCGTGTTGCGGTTTCAGAAAGTGATACTGAACAACGTTTGACCTATGAAACAAAAGAATTTCAAAAGAAATTATCTTCTGCTGATGAAGCACTCCAAAAAATAAAAAAAGAAATGAGCGTTGTAGCAAATTCTGAAACACAAAAGAAAGGATCTTTTTTTGAAGCGCAACGAGAACTTGAAACTGCATCTCGCTTTGTTCACGCGATTGAGCGTGAATTCAATCAATTGGAAATTGAAAAAGCAACGTTGGCGACTAAGCGAGATACACTTATGTCTGAAATGCGTTACGAATTAGGAAATCGTAAGGAAGATGTTCTGAATGCATATAAAGAAATAGATGTTGCGATTGATGCACGTCTGTTACAATCACGAATGTTTCAATTAAAACATCAGTATGAGGCGATCGGAACAATTGATCCAGAAACAGTGAATGAATATCAAGAAGTGAAAGAACGATATGATTTTTTAGTCGCACAAGTTGAGGATTTGTTGTTGACGATTGAATCATTAGAATCAGGAATTCACGATTTAGAAGTTGAGATGAAACGTCGTCGCACCGAGACGCTTGAAAAAATTAATCATGAATTTGCGCATTATTTTTCAGTGTTGTTTTCCGGCGGGAAAGCAGGAATTGTTTCTCTATATGCCGACGATGTCGTTGTTGATGATGAGGATTCTGCTGAAGAAGGGGAAAAAGTTAAACCAAAAAAATTAACCAAAAAGAATCAAGAATTGATTGGCGTAGAAATTCATGCACAACCACCAGGCAAGCGAATTAAAGATATTGCGATGTTATCAGGAGGAGAGCGTGCGATGGTTAGTGTCGCATTAATTTGCGCAATTTTGAAAGTGAGTCCATCGCCATTTGTTGTGCTTGATGAAGTTGATGCGGCGCTTGATGAAGCAAATTCTGTGCGATATGCGGATATTCTTGAACAATTAAGTTCACTCACGCAATTTATTGTGATAACGCATAATCGTGCGAGTATGAATAAATCGCGAGTGATTTATGGTGTGACAATGGGGGATGATGGAGTGAGTCAACTGCTGTCCATAGAATTAGAAAAAGCATCTACATGGGCCAAATAAGATGTTTTGTAGTATACGTGGTTTTGTAATCTATACATCTTTACAAAAAGCTATGAAATCCTGTATTCTGTGAGCATCAAAGATGTGGGCGACTAGCTCAGATGGTTAGAGCGCGTCACTGATAATGACGAGGTCCCAGGTTCGATCCCTGGGTCGCCCACCACAAATCGCGTCTTCCCGCGCGCATAGCCCAGTTGGTTAGAGCGTCACATTGACATTGTGAAGGTCCCTGGTTCGAATCCAGGTGTGCGCATGAAAAAGATTATATATTTTTTTAAAATTATGACTGAACGATTTGACGATAGGAAATCAATAGCTATGAGCGCAGACGTATTGTTGAGGGAGAGTGTGGTTAACAGACCACCGAGATATAATGACTTGCCAAGGTTGTTAACCCTTGATAGTCAAATATGTCTCATGCCAGAAGGTCAAGAACAAACGGGAATAGAGAGTCAAAGTATATATGAAGTTTCGGCGGATTTATTGTCACTTCAAGATAGTCATGCTGTTGAATTTGGTAGAGCACTAGTTGCTAATCATCACGATGAACTGGTGTGGGGACCGTATTGTCAGGGCAATGAAGGTTCTGTCGTGATTAACGCACCTCTAAGAGAAACAGAAATTGTTACAGCGAGTGGTTTGATTGTGTTGCGTCGAGATAAAATTGTGGCAACTATGCATAGCCACCCTGACTCACATTCATTTTCATTACAAGATTTTTTTGCTGATTTTTCTAATGGAAGCAAACAGATGTTTGTTGTAAAAGAAAATGAAGTGATAGATATGGCCCAGGTGACTGATGAAACGCGATTTTTACATGAGGATGCATTTAGAAGACTTCTTTCGTTGTGGGAAACATATTTGTTACCAAATGGAAAGTTGAGGCCAGAGCTTGGTCCAGCGCAGTATACGGATTTTTTACGTCGTATTTCTGAATCAGTTCTGAAAATAGGTTTTTATAGTAATGAATTTAGTAACAGCGCTGATACGTTAAAGTTGCGAGAATGGAGTAGATAATTTTAGTGATAGGTATGAAAGATAAAAAATCTCCGCAAGAGGAACCAATAATTCACGTTGAAACAGAACCTAAGTTCAACGTAGGCGATCTTGTTTTTTTGACGCTTGCGCGGCAAGTTGGTATAATTGAAGAGTTAGCATCTTGGCCGCGTCATTATCGTATCAAAGGAATTGGAACTGTTCCTGAAGATGAATTACGTCATGCCACTTTAGAGGAGAAGCAAAATTACGCGAGACACATCAGAAATTATCCTTTTCCTAAACCAGAAGATGAGAAAAAAATATAAAATTAGTTGAGAGTTTAGTTATAATTATGTAATGAGCATTATGTATATGCATCAAGCAAAAATTGAAGAGATAGCGTTACTTATATTGCGTGTGATTGTCGCCGCGATATTTATTCATGCAGGATATGCAAAGTTGGGTTTTTGGACGACTGTCCCACTTGGAACTCCCGCAGGAATGGTATATTTGATTAAATTTCTATCTATTGTTGAGCCACTGGGGGGGATTGCATTGCTCGTAGGTTTTTTGACTCGCTATGCGTCATTGGGACTTGCAATTATTATGATTGGCGCAACAATTTTGTTGCGTTTCACTATGAATGTTGCTTTGTTTACCTCGCCACAAGGAAGTGGTTTGGACTATACGATATTGATTTTCGGCATATGTTTTTATTTTGCTGTAGTCGGCGCAAGAAGTGCATGGTCAATTGATGCAATGCGAAAAAAAACGTAAAATTTTAGTGTAGGTTATTTATTTATTTATTTATATGCCAGATATAATATCAAACACAGGATCTGTTCGCAGAAGACGAAAAGAGTCAGAGCCAGAGCCAGAGCACTCAACATTACCAGAACCATCATCAGAGCCATTAACAGATCCATTACCACCAAGAGCATCAGCAGGTGGCGGAATAGAAGAGAGTGGTATGACATTTGAAAAAG
>CAYVCS010000102.1:0-5996 GCA_964450455.1 uncultured Gammaproteobacteria bacterium
CATAAAATGTAGGGGCGATTCCCTGTAATCGCCCGATCCACGATTCCCTGTAATCGCCCGAGCCACGATTCCCTGTAATCGCCCGAGCCACGATTCCCTGTAATCGCCCGAGCCACGATTCCCTGTAATCGCCCGCGCGTGTGTAATCGACCACGCGTGTGAATCGCCCACGCGAGTGTACCCGCCCACACGTGTTCCCCCATTTGTATTTTTATCACATGAATGATAGTATAGCACAATTAGCTACTAAACAAAACTTGTATGATCAACAAACTCAAACAATTCAACGACCTTCGCAAGAAAGCAAAAACACTTCAGACAGCGCTCGCAGGTATAGCTGTGGAAGGAAGCGCGGCAGGCGGAAAAGTTATTATTGCGATGGATGGAAATCAACAATGTCAAAAAGTTGTGATTGACCCTTCAATGCTTGAACCATCAGGAAAAATGAAATTAGAATCAGCCGTACAAGATGCGCTCAATGATGCGATTAAAAAAGGACACAAAAAAATGGCGGAAAAAATGAAAGGGATGGAGGGTTTCAATATTCCAGGAATCAGTTGACCATTCTATATGGCCTATCCACAAATTATTCATGACCTCATAGATATATTGATGCGCTTACCCGGAGTTGGTCCAAAAACGGCGGAACGATACGCATTACATCTCGCTCACAATAAAACAATAGATGCTGACGCGCTCATCACCACACTATCCAGCGCGCGCCTCATCACGCGAACTTGTTCAGTTTGTTTCATGATAGGAGTCGTTGATCCATGTTCACTATGCGCTGATAATTTGCGTGATAAAACAACAATTCTCGTCGTATCCGATGTTCCCGATGTTGAAGCATACGAACGATCAGGTGAATATCGCGGCGTCTATCACATCTTACGTGGATTAATTAATCCTATGGAAGATATCGGAGCCAGCGCGCTTACACTGAATCAACTCACACATCGCGTAACACAAACTCATGTATCGGAAATTATTTTAGGATTTGATCCAACAGTTGAAGGAGAAGTTACCGCTCGTTATATCATAAAATTATTAGAATCAACAAACGTACACATCACTCGTATTGCGCGAGGACTTCCTATGGGGTCAAATGTCGCATATGCTGATGACGCGACATTATCTCACGCGCTTCGCGATAGAAAACGAATGGACAAAAAAATGAGTCCCGTAGGACTCTCACAATGAAACTTCAAAATATATCTGATTACGAGTTGAACATCCCCTGTTGATAGTATTCAATGTAGGGATCGTAGTTGCCACTACCATCAGAATAAGCATATGCCGCTTGCGCCGCCTCGTTCGCTTGTTGACGGACATTCCGACTTTCGTACTTATCTCGGCTTTCTTGCGCCCACAGAGCGACCTGCGACGCAGAAATGCCTTCGCGTTGCGCATCGCGCAAAATGCCTCTCGCATCACTATAACACTCCGAAGGCAAATCATTCGCCACGCGAGTCAATGCATCAAATGTACCCTTGTTTTGAATCCCTTGCAATGCCGACGACGTATCATCGTGCAAGTAAGTCATTCCCTTGTGAATCAGTTGATCAAGACGCTGATGAACCGTACTCATACCGAACCTCCGACTGCTGATTGAACGTAATAGGAAGAGAACACTCGTTAAACCGTATCACATCTTTGAATCTTAATACAACTATTTATCCACACCCTAAAATCAAAAAAACCACTCCAGAAAACAACACACACTCACCTACATTATTCAAAAATCACAACAACAAAAAAGCCAACCATCATGGTCGGCTTGTTTGTTCTCGGGGACAAGGATTCGAACCCTGATAGCCAGGACCAAAACCTGGAGTCCTGCCCTTAGACGATCCCCGAACATCATTTTGACGTTCAAAGTATAACGCGTTTTGAATTACAGGTCAAACCACGAAGCGTGTATTATTTTACATCATACAGTCCTATCAAAATATCTGCTCCTAATGCATGAGCTACTCTTTTAAGAAAACCCAAAGATGGATTATAACTACCCGACTCAAATCGTGCTATCGCCGACTGTTTTGTTCCAATCTTTTTTGCTAATGCAGACTGTGTCAAACCTACTTTCAAACGTTTTTCTATAAACGATTCAACCAATCTAAATTCCGGATAAAGCTGATCATACTCCGCCTTTACCCCATCATTCTTTAACAAATTCCTTTTGAAAGTTGTATATGATTTCATATATTCAAATTATAACATATACGTTATGTATCGTCAAGAAAAAGTTGCTGATATTTTCGTCGTGAAGCATTAAGATCTCTTTTTGAAATGCTCTGAGATTTCTTTTTAAAACCATACAATAATATAGCCGCCTTATGAACAAAAGCATATGTAATTCGAATTTCTTCCTGTCCACGAATTCGCAATTCAAACAATTCTTTGGTTATCTTCTTACTATGTGGCAATCCCAAATCATTACCAAACTTTTCAAGTAAATCAATAGTTCGTAAAACTTTTGCTTGTGTTTGTTTGGTCAAACTGAATATGAATTTCTCTAATTCATCATCAATGATTTTAATTTCCATACTCCCTAAACTCTTCTCATACGTACAGGTCAAACCTTCAAATATTTGCGCATTGCAAGTGTTGCGGCGACGAGACACATAAACAATATCCCAAAAAATTCAAACAACACTAAACCGGGTAACAACTGTTTCATCGCGACCATAATTGAAAATCCTGTTGAAGAAAATGTTGCTCGTACAAATGGATCAATCAACTCTACGACAAAAAAAGTCAGCGATAAAGCGATTGTTAAAGCAATCAACACATAATACATACATTCTACATACGTCGGCATACGAATAAACCATTTTGAAGCGCCAACCAATCGCATAATACTAATCTCATCACGTTGCGTGTACAGTGTTACTCTAATGGTGTTAAAAATAATACATACTGCAAATAATCCAAAGACCGCAGCAAAAAAAGTTGCTGATCGTTTGGCTGTCGTAGTAATTTGCTGAATACGTTCTAAAACTTCAGTATGTTCACCAAAACTTTTCTTTTCAATCACCGAATTAAAATCTTCACGATCAAGAAGTGATAAAATATGTTGATAATCTGACGACGTACGCGCGGAAAATGATAGCGATTGTCCAAATGGATTATGATCTAATGCCTCAAGCGCGCTCAAAATATTTTTATTATCTTTATGTCGTTCCTGAAAAAGTTCTTTCACCTCTTGCGCGGAATACAGACGAGATTCTTTGACTTCAGATAATGACGCGACAGTGTCCACAATTTTCTTTACAATTTCTGGAGTTGCATCAAGCGAAAAATCAACGCTTACATCAACTTGCTTCTCAAGTACCGCAACACTTGCGTGCGTTAAGCTGTTAACGATAACAAGTGTATGAATGGACAATAACGAAAGAACCAAAATCGTAACTATCATCATAGATAATCCGATATTGCGAGTAAAATTTTTCGTCGCGAATGACACAACCCGCGCAAATGTATAGTTCATATATTTATTTTGCTTTTTGAATGACTTGAAACACACGTAGTAAGAATTAATAACAACCCTATTCATCGTCATCAATCAATATTCTCACATCAACAATTCGTACACTTCTCACAATATATACTTTCCCACCTCTCTATCTGCCAGAACAGACCCACCACGAAGCGTAACAACTCGTCGTTTTAATTGATTCACGATATCTTTGTCATGCGTAACCAACAAAACAGTTGTTCCAAACGAATTTACCCTCTTTAAAATTTCCATCACGTCATTTGATGTATGTGCATCTAAATTTCCTGTTGGTTCATCGGCAACTATGACATGTGGTTTATGAACCAACGCTCGCGCTATCACCGCACGTTGTTGTTCACCTCCAGAAATTTGGTCAGGATAACGATGCATTTTATCCTCAAGTCCAACAATTTCAAGCACTTGCGGTACAACTTTTCTAATATGCGCTGGTGTATCCCCAACTACTTCAAGCGCAAACGCAACATTTTCAAAAATTGTTTTTCGTGGAAGCAATTTAAAATCCTGAAAAATCACGCCGATTTGTCGACGTAAAATATGTACTTCGTGTTGTTTTATATCACTGATATCCCAACCACCAATTGAAATTGAACCTTTTGTAGGTTTTTCTTCCGCGATAAGTAATTTAATCATTGTTGATTTCCCTGCTCCACTTTCACCAACAATAGAAACAAATTCTCCGGGAGCAATATGCAAATCAACACTCTTCAGAGCGCATACGGATTCAGGATACATTTTGGTCACGTTGTTAAAATAAATCATGTATATAGTATAGCAAACTTGAAACCATAAGGAAATGATGAGATTCGGAATGCTGGAGGGAGAACTGAGTGAGACGTACTCGGTGGTACGTTGAACGAAGATCGCACCGAAACATCCGAAGATCGCATTTCTCTATGGTTTCAAATTTTGATATTGTAAAAACATCATTCTTAGTATATCATATCCATACTACTTATTCACATAGTTCTATGGAACAAGAAATAATTCCCACAACGCCACTTCGTCCTATTCGTCCACTTTTTGCAACTATTGTAGCGCTCATACTTATCGTACTCGCCATAGGTATTCTCATATTACTTTTGGTCGGTGGATTATTTACCGGACTCATTATTTCAACGGGTACACTTGCATTCATTCTGACAATTGGAGTTATCGCAGTGCTACTCCAAATAGGAGCCGCGATTGGAGTATTACTCATGAGACGATGGACAATATGGCTGTTATTAGGCGTGATTATTGTAAGTTCAATTACACCCATCAAATCTGCACTTGCAGGAAACATTAGCTGGCAATCTTTTGTGTTGCCAACTTTTTTTGCGTTTGTTTCCGGATATCTTATCGCGATTCGTAAACAAATGCGTTGACGAGACGAACATGAACATGCTATATTCTCTTTTCTCGCCACCTTAGCTCAGTTGGTAGAGCAATTCTTTCGTAAAGAAGAGGTCCGCGGTTCAATTCCGCGAGGTGGCTTTTTTGAACTATACATTCAACTTTAATAATCCAGCTCAATCTTTACAAAACTACTGCGGTGTGGTATTACAATTCGGTACTCTATGTGATATAGAGTACTAATCCACCCCAAGTGAGACAACAACAAGGAGTGCACTCATGTGGAAGCCAAGAAAACCAAGAGTAACCAAGCAGACCGAAGCACTTTTGGCATCAATTGGTCTGATACTCAAAAATCTTTCGGACGAAGAGATATTTCAGCTTAGTCTTAAGCAAGAACAATTTGCAGACGAGTGTGGCGAAATTGCAAAGAAGCTCGTAGCACCATATGAGCAAGCACACGAGACAATCCGAATTCACCTCACGATCGGAGGTCTGAAATTCGTAGCGTGTGGTTTCCTCATTAATGAAGCGCAACCAGTGAAACTTTCAGTCATGTTAGACAATATCAGCAAGATTAAAGGAACACGTGCGATTGACAAAACAGTATGGGAAATCCTGAAGGTTCACCACAATGACTTTCTAAAATACCCCGTGCTGGTTCGGTATAAAACAATTTGGACCGAATTTTGCGATTCAGCAGACATGCCTCATTACTTCCATTTTTTCAATTTTTTCATCCGCAATCCAATCAAGACTCACGACACACACTGGGTGTGGCAGCCAAACTATTTTCAGAACCAACCTACATTGGACAGTTCGTGCCTCGTCTTGCGCATCTGCACGTAGCATCCTATACTTCTCACCAAGTAAATTTAAGTTATCGATCCTTACTCTCTCGCTTCAATCACGTCAACTTTTAACTCCCGCACAAGATGTATTCTAGCGGGGGTTTTTTATTTTAAAAATAAATCGGCACGGTACGGTTTCATCATCACAATAAACTCCACCTCATTCCACAACGTCCGCTACATCTTCGACTCAAGTCGGGTCACACGAATCCACACACTCGTTGAAGTCGTGATATCGCGAAAGAAATTTCATAACAAATTGTGTTGAACAGAACAAGATACCTACTTCTTTA
>CAYVCS010000103.1:0-8117 GCA_964450455.1 uncultured Gammaproteobacteria bacterium
AGAAGTCCTAGTGACGACGAGTGAGTCGCCAGAAATTGTTGTCGAACCATTAACAAACGATCATCATGGAGAACCAATCCTAGGCGGAATAACAGATGGACAATCTTCAGCAACGATAGAATCTGCTGATGTTCCGTAAGAGGTATTGAATCAAATACAGAATATCTGTATACTCTTTTTGAATTACCTAAAAATAAGCGTGATATGAATATTGGCATTGTTGGCCTACCAAACGTCGGAAAATCTACTATTTTCAAGGCATTAACTAAAAAACAAACGTTGATTGCGAACTATCCGTTTGCAACAATTGATCCAAGTCAGGGAATTGTTGAGGTGAATGATCCTCGAATTTTTGAATTAAGTAGAATTTCTGAATCGAAAAAAACAGTTCCCGCGACTATTACGTTTGTGGACATTGCAGGATTAGTAAAAGGCGCATCGCAGGGTGAAGGATTAGGAAATAAATTTTTGTCTCATATTCGTCAAGTTGACGCGATTGTTCATGTTGTTAGGTCATTTGTTGATGATGATGTATCGCATATTCATGGAAGCGTAAATCCAATTGAGGATTTTGAGGTAATTTTGATTGAATTAGCAATGGCTGACCTCAATACGGTTGAGCAAAGAATGGAGAAAAATAGAAAACAGATGAAAAATGTACAACCAGTTGATCTTGTGGCAGAGCAAGCAATACTTCAACGTTTTCAACAACAACTACAACAAGGAAAAGGAGTGCGAGAAATTTTGGCTGAAGATGATGTAGGACTTTCAAAAGAGCTGTCATTACTGACTGCAAAACCGTATTTTGTTATTCAAAATTGTGGTGAGGATTTAGGAAAATTATTTTCTGAAGACGATTTTCATTGTCCTGTGATACAAATTTCCGCAAAAATAGAAGCTGAATTAGCTGAACTTTCTTATGAAGAAGCACAAGAGTTTATGAAAGAATTAGGTGTAGAAACAAGTGGTTTGGATAAAGTAATTAAAACAGGATATGATTTGCTTGGCTTAATTACATATTTTACTTCGGGTGAACCAGAATCACGAGCATGGACAATTGTTTCTGGCACAAAAGCTCCGCAGGCCGCCGCGGTGATTCATACAGATTTTGAAAAAAAATTTATCGCGGCTGAAATAGCAATGTGTGAGGATTTTGTTTCGCATAAGGGATGGTCAGGGGTACGCGAATCAGGAACTATGCGATTAGAAGGAAAAGAGTATGTTATGCGCGATGGAGATGTTTGTTTTTTTAAGATTGGAAGATAGGGGGAGTAGATTTTAGATTTTAGATTGATGATTTTAGATTTACGGCGATTGTTAATCTAAAATTCACTCCCTGCCTTCTAGCTTTTTTCTAAAACTAAAATTTCTCGCATGACTCGTTGATTCTCTCGTCCATATAAAATATTTCCATGAGGTGAGAGCTCATCTTTCATTGAGGTAGCGATTGCTGGTGGTGGAACTATTTTAAAACCAATTTTTTCAATTCTGTTATGGATGGGAATTGAAATTTTTCCCACACGTGTGACAAATAAGGGGATTGCCATTACAACTTTTGCTCCAACGTGGAGTATTTTCTTCCAGTTTAGTAATGAATTAACGTATAAATCAGCTAATGAGTGCGCTTCAGCCATGCGCTGGTTATATGTGAGTGTTTTTACATTTCCTAAATATGGTTCAGTCACGATTGCGTCTACGGTTTGATTGATTCTACGTGCAATATCGCGTGCATCTGCTTGCAGGATGGTTACGGATTGGGGAGAGCTATATTTTTTTTGAAACCACGACGTGTTTGTTCGCGATGCTTCACAGGAAACTGGATTTGCATCACTTCCAATACAGTTTATTCCGAGCGTGAGCGCTTCAAGCAGAACTGTTCCTGTTCCACAAAACGGATCCAAAACAGTATTATTCTGATGCACGCCACTCAAATTTAACATACTACGAGCGAGTTTTGGGGGTAACATTCCGAGTTTCGCATCTCGCGCTGGTTTATTAATATCTCTCTCTGTCCATGCATCAATGTTTTGTACGTCAATGGTTCTTCCTAGAATTATTGTTTCTCCCCTATTGATAATATGAAATTCTCCCCCTTTTTGAATTATTTGATTTCGTAATAATGTCGCCGCATTATTTGTTTGGTTTGAAGCGATAAATCTGGCTGAACGACCGTGCGTCGCAAGTTGTTTTTTAATTTCTATGGGTAATTTTACTGTTTCAGAATCACGGGCAGAAGATTGCAGAGTAAAAATAATTTTTTTGTGTTCAGTATGATTCACAAGAAATTGAACAATTGATGACGCAATAGAGTCAATGTACGAAATCGGTTCAATTACTTTTAAAATTCCACCAAGAACAGTGGTGGAAATAAAATCTACGGGGGAATCAACTTTGAGGCAAACAAGTGATTCGTAGATCCATTCTACATGAATTTCTATATGGTATGATTTTGCAACACAAAGAATTTCAGTTAATGAAATTGCTGGCTCACGCCCAATCATAACAATATAGTTCATAGTTTTGCAGTTGTTTTTGATGTAACAACAAGAAGTATGATTCCGCTGGCTATCATTATATCGGCGATATTTAAATATGCGTATGGCCAAATATGGATATAATCAATCACGGCTCCATACACTATTCTATCAAATAAATTTGACGAGCCGCCACAGAAAATCAATATCCATCCAGAACTCGTTTGATATAATCCCTGTGTAAAGTTATGTATAGCTGAAATGATACTGATAATGAGGATGCAAATAACAACGATACTAAAAAATAGCGACCACGTCAAGGGAAGTCCAAAAGCAACTTTTGCATTGTGAAATAATTGAAACGAGATGAATGGTTTCGGGGAAGGAATAGTAAAAAAAAATTCGCTTGTTGCGAGTATTTTAAGAAATCGGTCTATAAGTAACGCAAAAACAGCGATACTTGAAACACCTATGATGCGATTGAAATCTGGCATGACATTTAGATTTCTTGTTTGAGCGCTTTTTTACATGCAACACACGAAGTTGACGTTGGACGAGCTGATAAACGTTTTTCTTCTATGGGCATATGACAATATTTACAATCACCAAATTTGTCAGCTTCAATTCGTTTTAATGCCGAGCGAATATCTTCAAGTTCTTTCAATAATGTTTTTTCCATGGTTAAATTATGAGAATAATCCTCAACTTCCATAGCAGAGTCATCAAGCGTGTCTCCGTATTGCGGAAATCGTGTTTCGTGGTCTTCAAGCGGAGATTCTTTTTCACTAATATGTCCAAGTTCTTGCTCAATACGTTGCGCTTCCTCTGCCAGTTGTTTGTTGATATCAGAGATAAATTTTGTTGAATATGAACTCATAATAAAATCTTCAACTTCTGCTACGATGAACACAGCAGAAAAAAAAGAATAACATCAGAATATAAAATCAGTATGTGTGAAAAGATATAGAAAGTCAAGTTTATGTGGGGATATGTAGGTTAAGCAGGGGAGTTTGTGGATTGTGAACGGGTTTGTGGGTTGTAGACGAGTTTGTAGTTTGTGGTGAGTAGGTAGTAGAACGCAACTATCAACTACTAACTACTACCACAAACGTCATCGTAAGTCGCAACGTCCGAGACGTCCCCGACTAAAGTCGGGTCGCATGAATCCGCGTACTCGCCTTCTGCGAGATGACGCGGAAGATGTCTCGTGAAGGAGTACGTTGACGAGATTTCTCACCCTTTCGAGGGATTCGAAATGACGTGTCCATTCTACGTCATCTCGAGTCGCAACGAGAGATCTCGTAACGGCGGACGTTGACGAGATTTCTCACCCTTTCGAGGGATTCGAAATGACGTTTTATGGATTGCGATTTGAGATAATGTAGAATGGACACATTATTTCGAAGCGACCCCGCCACGTCATTTCGAATCGCAATGAGAAATCTCGTTCACGTTTACCGTCACGAGATCTCTCATTGTTGCTAGAGATGACGTTTAGGAATTGCGACATACGAGTACGCTTTATTAATTAGGAATCTAAGTGACACAACATGGAAATACACACGGTAATACTATGAAACTACATAAACAATGTGGTATACTCTTTCTATATGAATCGTCCCTCATGCGACAACGCCAACGAACAACTTGCTCGCATCCACAAACTCAAACAACAGTTTGACGTGGCGTATGCAGATATACATCAATCCGACGAACACAAACAACTCGTTCTAAAAATCAAACTCCAATTAGAAACCGCAATCAAAACACTCCGCAACCAACTCGGCGCTAGAATTGAAGACGCTCGTGAAGTAATGACAGACGCAAACTTTTTTGGTCCAGACGATGTTGAAAACGCATTCGGTGTCCACCTCAAACCCCATGAAATCCCTCCTATTCCATTTTCGCTAGAAGAACTAGAACGAGCTTGCGAACTCGGACAATTTTTAGTACTTAGAATCAACCATGCGCCCGACAACGAACCACTGACTATGAAAAAAATGGATTCTCTGTTGGGTGAATCTTTTAAAAAAGAAGGGAATAGAGTTTTTTGTGATACTTTTCACCAGAATGATGAGTTTTTTACCACAGACACTCCCCGCGAAGCATGGGCACTCACAAGCCGTGAACTCATACCAAATTCCACCTGTCAAGACTATCTAGAACAAACCGAAACACTCATCAACTATCTGAAAGAGTATGTGTTTGCCGGTGAAACATTACCAACAGAATATGCCACAGCAGTAACGGAGTTTGAGAAGTACTACGAACGTTATTTTAAAAGAATTGGTTATGCTCAAATTCGTCAATTATTAAATCGCGATGACGGGGGTACATTCACACAACTCTCTGAATTACGCATCAATCAACTAACCCGCCAACAACCCGTTGAGGTGTTGTACGATATGCTCATTTGTTTTAAAAAAAATAAACACGTTAGATTCTTGAATAATACACACACAATGACAAACCGCCGTTTCTCTGCCGGCAACATCGTTAGCATAGGTCGTTTTAGCGAGTTTGGCGTGAGCTGCACCAGGTGGGGACCCATCTTTCGCGACGACATGATCGGTGTTTCCTTTTCCCGCAGTCATTGATATTTTGAACTCTTTTTTTGAAAATTTACTTCGGTCTTTGTCAACACGCCGCTGTGGCTTACGATAATCTGTTAAACAAAGATGACGTTCCCTTCAGCAAGACTCGCTCGCCCGAGAGCGGGAGTCAATAACGTCCTCCACAGTGTCATTCTCGCGCGCACGTGGGAATCCAGCGTTTTTCGTTTTTTCTACAAACTTTTCTGGATCCCCGTCTGCACGGGGATGACATTGAAAACTAAACTTGTCATTACCGCCCGAGAGCGGGAATCCATCATTATTCACAGTGTCATTCGCTTCGCTAGGATATGCTCGCTAACGTGGAAATGATACTGTGCGGATCACGTTTGGGTTGATGTTTTTACTAAAAAGAAAAAAAATTAAACAAAAAAAAGAGGGGCTCGCTGCGGCCTTGACAATGTTGTTTGTAGCCTGCGATGCCCCCTTCAAAGGATCGTTGAGTACTTGCCGGCGCCATAAAACGAAATCTTACGAAATCGTTTGTTGCACCGGCGGAGCAACTCGTCTTGGACCCATTGAGATCTTTGCCTCATCATACTGCCCCAAATATGGAACTGCCATCTTTATGTGGCATCCCAAACTTATGAAAGTGCCGAGAAGTGTCCTTTTCGGTACTGTCGCAAGACAATACGGAGTAGAATGATGGAGAACTGTGTTTAAACGCAATTCCCCTTAACGAGGAAATGTTGTATGTATGAAAGAACAAGTGGTGATTGTGCAATACAGTGTGTAGTGGTAGTTCACTGTACGACTCTGTAGCGCTGACGCTGTGGTGGCGTGCCGCAGACCATCATCATTACAAAACCAGTATATCATAAAAAATGGGTTTTGTCAACAGAGAAAAGTTGCTTAATTAAGAAGAAAAATAATTTTTAAATTTTTGTGTCCACATGTTGGTGATAAAAGTTATCAACACACCTGTGGATATGTGGATAAGTTGTTTTTCAGATTAAATCATTCTTTGTGTAACTTCAATAAATCTTGTAAGATGTTTGTATAGCAACCATACATACACATGTTAAAAAAAATATGCAACCAGCTGAAAAACCGAAATTAAGTAAAGAGTCGTTGAATGCAACAGAAGCAATTTTTGAGGGAATTTACGAAAAACGACAGCAACAATACGAGGGTTATCTAAATAAAGTTCAAATTGAATTACAAACTGCAGAGAAAAATGCCCAAAATGAGGATAACAGGAGTGAAACACGATTTGAAGTTCAATTTATCCTCAAAGATTTACGTAGTAAATTACAGGAAATCAAAGGAGTTGATTTTGGTGGTTTTGATCCGTTTGATGAATTACATGCGCTTATTACGCATGCAAAAAAATTGGATTCAGCGCTTGAATCAAAAGGTGAAAAGATTTTACGAATTGGAGGAAAAACATTAATGTGGATGTGTTTGGCGGTAGGATTAAAAGGAGGAGTAGATAAATTTCAGGATATGGAAGAAGTTCAGCAACAGACAATTTCTGCCATGGAGCGTGTTAATACAACTGAAGGCAAACAGATGCCACACGATATGCCAATTATTGGAGATGAGTCGGTTGTGGAAACACCCGATACGTCAGCTCTATATGTTGATTTTGTTACTGAAACAGACAAACTGTTTCATGGTGGACTGCGATTGGTTAAAGATGTTCCGCATCAGGATTTTGAAAAAGTATTTATATCGTATGGTAGACAATTACATAGAGTTGTGGATGGTTTTGATGATAGATATGTGGATCAAGTTGCGCACGCAACAGACAGAACTCCCGAACAAATGAGGTTTGTGGCAAGTGTTGCGAATGATGCGCTATATGCTGATCCATTCACAATTGGAAATACGTCTATGTCTGAAACGATATATGCGACAGACAATGTTTTTAGTGCCGCCAAGCATCAGGATTGGTATGAGGCGCAATATAGAACAACACTTGCGTTTTTAGATAGAGTATTTGAAGAAAAAATGAGTCATGTATCGTCCGAAGCGCGATATGAACTACAGGACGAACTTGCTGGCTATATTGGTGCTGAAATGCAAGTGAGAGCTCGAAAAGAACGCTTAAAAATGGCAGTTGAAGCAGAAGATGAAGATTCTCTAGAGGGGCGTGAAGCGTCGCAATTAGTTAGCGCGCAAGTTGCAGAACCAGAATTGTTACAGCATGATTTGAGTGAGCGTGACCACGCACTAACAAAATTATATGGAGAAATGATTAAGCAGGGAGTTGCGCAACCACAAGAAGTTGTGCAAGCACGAATTTTTTTGAAATTGAAAGATTTACAAGAAATACATTCTGCAATTGCCGATCATTTAGGCGAATCAATGCGAAATCACGCGCTGTCCGTTGATGGTGAGTTGATGTTATCGCTTCTTGAGCAATTGAAAATACAAATTAATGAACTGAATGTTGCTCAAGGTGTTGAAAATAATGGATAGAAGATAGGATACTCTATAGTTAAATAACTTCTCACCTATTAAGAAGCTAGTATGCCATATATTAATGAATATTCTGTGCTGGATAAAAAGGAGCGGAGTCAGTTAAAATTTAAAAGACAATACAAATCAGAGCATCCAGATTGGGATGATAGTATGGTGTTATTGGTGGAGTTGCTAAAAAGTCGTCTTTCAAATGGGATGTCTGTATTAGATGCTGGATGTGGCAAGCATAATTTTGTATTAGACGAGTTATCATTTTTCCATTTTAAAGAAAAAATAGGTTTAGACGCGACGAAGGAAGTAACTGAAGGGAACAAGTCAGTAGATAGAATTGTATATGGTAATTTAAACAGTATCCCATTTCCCGATAACAGTTTTGATTTAGTTTATTCGTGGGGAGTTTTGCACCATACGCCAAATATGGAAAAAGCAATTTCTGAAATATATAGAGTGTTAAAACCTTCAGGGGAAATTTGTATAATGCTTTACCATAAACCATCTCTAGTAGTTATGCAACTATACTTACTGCATGGACTATTGAGATTTAAACCATTTGCAAACATAGATAGTATTATTGCAAATAACTTGGAAAGCCCTGGAACAAAAG
>CAYVCS010000104.1:0-15015 GCA_964450455.1 uncultured Gammaproteobacteria bacterium
CTCTCTGGTGTCGGCACACCCGCATCCATGGCATTGCGCGAACGCCTAATTACAGAAGGCGCGGACAAGGGTTATGTTGCCCGAAGCCTCGCCGGCGTCGGCACATCCGAATCCATGGAATTGCGCGAACGCCTAATTACAGAAGGCGTGGACAAGGGTTTGGTTGCTAATGGTTTGGCAGGAGTACATAATGAGCAAGGAGTTAGTTTTAGAGAAAAATTTTTTAACGATAATCCAACCCTTATGGCACAAAGTTTTTCTACAGGATATTCAGCAACCGATGGGATTATTTGCCGATATGGCTATGAAGAATAACAATAAAACTAACTTAGCGGAGGAGGTGAAGCTGGTAGTCGAGCTAAAAACGAACCATTGAAAACAAATAGTTGTGACTCCAACCACAACAAGAAAAGAATAGTCACTGGCTTAATATCGCAGAGGATTAGATAGATTAGGTCAACACTAATGGCTTTGTAACCAGTCCGTCTTGTACACACATTGTGTTAATTGCACAATATTTATTGACCTACAGTACAGATAAAATTATAGAGAATAGATGGATTTACGAATTTAAAAATAATAAAATATTTTGGTCGTTATTATTTTTTCATCAAGCATATGTCAGTTAAAGATTTGCAGAATACTGAAGCCGTAGAGGTTGGTCGCACGAATAGTCCGGAGAGAACTGGTGAGTCAACAAGACAAGAGCGACATGAACGGATACAGGAAATTGATGTGGAGCTTCTTCGTGTGTCTCTTAGGAGAAGCTCCGCGAAGGATACATCTGATAGTGTAGCAGAACAAGAAATACAATATCGGCAAAAATTGAATGAATTAGAAAAAGCGTCAGGCGTTTCTGTGAGTGAATACATAAAAATAAAGATTCGTCAGAGTATTGTTGATGAGTATAGGGAAAAGGAACGTATAATTGATGAGCTTGAGATTGAAAAACTTCAACTCCTTATTTTGACTCCGGAGGAGGAGAGGACAATTCGCCAAGCTGGTACTGAACAGCGAGAATTCAAACAACGCTCTTTGAATGGTGCCGAGATAGTCGTGCATGGTATGCGTCAGCATGTATCTGAAGCGGATGATGCGGTTATGTTGATGAAGTCTACGGTTGATGCACTCGCACACGAAGATCCTGATATCGTACTGATTGAAGGTGGGCTTTCGCTTGAGGATTTTTATGCGGGGGAACAGTTGACAGAAATTATGAAAAAAGATGCTGAATTAGTTCTTAAGGAACGAGGAGAACAGGCATATTTTGCTTTTTTGGCGATGCGAGATGGAAAAGAGGTGGTAACATGGGATATAAGTTTACGAGAGCAGATTCGTTGTGTTCTGGAGATGAAAAATGAATCAAATGGAGAGAAAAAGTGGCGTCCGCAGGATGTCTCTGAATGGATTATTATGTATGCCTCACGCATGGCTTATACCAATGGAAAGAAAAAAGCTACTCCGCTAGAGATACAGAGGAGAATTGGATTTGTTCTGACACCAGCTGGTGTTGCTGATGCAATTTCCGCGGGGATTGAACTTACGGAGGAACGCATAGAAGCTGTTTTGCAAGAGCATATGGGACACTCATCAGTTGCGCTTGCGGAACGATTTGATAATTCGGAAACGAGGAGAGAAGACGAATCAAAATTGATTGATATGACTGAACCGGAATTGTCCAGTGAACCTATGGTTACGAGAGAGATTTTGCGAGATATGAATATCATTCGCGATAAACACGCGATTGGTGTTTTTAGAGATTTACAAAAGCGACATCCTGAAAAAAAATTATTCGTGACAGCCGGTTCAAGTCATCTCACGACGTGGCGACCAGCTCTTGAAGAATTGTATACGCAGTGATGGGAAGAGTATTATGGTGGTTTCAAACAGAGTGAATGATTCACGAATGCGAGGCAAAAATTTTAATGTGTTTCAAGCAAGATACTTGATTGGACGATTATCTATAATTTTTGGTATACTTTTTGTCTACCTTTGTATATTGCGAAACTTATGAAGTTTGAACAAACACCTGCACAGGAACAACAAGCGCGACATTTTGGACTCACTTTTGAAATGTTGGATGCTGGTCGTGAAAGTGTATATAAGGAAATGAAAATATATTTTGAGAAGTATCGTTCTCTGTTGGTACATCATGGCGTAGCGGATATGCAAGCACTCATTGCAAAGACGGAACGTGGTGAAATATCGATTGAAGATATGCAAAAAGTACGTGCTGTTGGCGAAAAACTTCGTTTTATGTTTGATGCAGGAACCATGTCTTTCGATATGCAAGAGGAATTAAAAATCTCTGAAACTAATCAAGAAACAGTATCTGATCAACGTGTTCAGCTTTCGGCAAATGAATTTTTGCGAACGTTAAGTCTTGCGTTTGGTGAAGGGAAGGATTTTCAGGAAGCTCATAATGTGTGCCAACAAATAGATTCTATAGATATGCATGACATGACCATGCTTGACCTACATCAAGCTGGTTCCGATATTCAACCTTCTATTAAAAGTACGTGGCACACTTTTGAACTTCATAAAAATGAACGAAATAAGGACAAAGTCCAGTCAACTTCCGAGTTCACGCAATATTTGTCTTCATTGAGTGATCCGATTTTGAAAATGTACGCATTGCATGAATTGGCAATTGAGCTTGCAAGCAAAAAAAAGAATATTGACAAGGGGATAGATGTTGCTCGAACTATTACTTCTAAAGCTTTGCGTGATATGACATTTTCTCATATCGTATGTCTGCAGGTAGTTGAAGGTGAAATAGATGCTGCTTTCCGTACATTGGATTATATCTCTAATTCGTATGAAAAATCAGCTGGATTGCATGCACTTGCGATGCACATATTGAGTAAAGAAAAAAATATTGAACGTGCAATAGAATTGGCCAATAGTGTTCAAAATGCGTGGTATAAAGCATTGATTTTTACGGCATGCGCAGAAATGGAAGTAAAGAAAAAAGGTACGAGCGATTTTTTTGCAAAAGCACTTGATGAAATTGATAGTATGCATGATGTTCCTGAAAGAATTGTTGAAGCGCGACAAAAGCTTGCGTTAGCATGCGCGAATAGTGGTGCATTTGAACGCGCGTTAGCGGTGGTCAGAACTATTTCAGACAGCACCGTGTATAACAATACTATGATGGAAATGGGGGTGATTATGCGGAAAAAAGGGGAGAAAGAACAGGCGGAGAAAATTATGAATCTCATTACTGATGCGAGCACGCGTTCGCAAGGATATTTACAATTATCTCACGTGATGAGTAGTAAATCGCTTGATTCAGAACCGTATCTTCGTGAAGCATATACGGTCGCGCGCAAAGAAAAAAATCATTTTTTTCGAGCGCGAGCATTAACTAAACTGTTATATGATACACAAGTAATAGGAGTGATAAGAAAAAAGATTATCAACGATATAGAAGTGGCGATTTTTGCGATTAGAGAAAAAACATTGAAATATCTTGTTCAAAAAGAATTAGTAAAAGCATGTATTGCATTTTCAGATTTTGAATCAGCAGAGCAATACACCCAAGAAATTGATGATGTTGATGAGCGTTCAAACATGAAGTTTGAAATGCTTCTCGGATTGCTCAATAATTTGCATTTTGAAAATGCAATTGCGCATGCGGATTTACTTGAAGATGATGTACTTAAAGATCTTGCCTACAGCAAAATTGCTCAAACATATGCTAATGAGAAGCAATTCGACGAGGCATCAAAATTGATGACGCGTATATTTGATTTGAGTATAAAAACACGTACGGCTCAAGAGATCGCTCTTTGTGCTGCACAACAGGGCAATCCTATGGTCGCTCATCAATATGCCAATATGACGGATTTGTCGTTCCGCTTTGGCGATGTGCAAGAAGAGAATAGTGAGTTGGAATTAACGAGAGAAACATTGTCTGAATTTGAACACGCGTCAGTTGCAAAAATTGATCGTTTTTTGGAGTTGCATGGTGTTTCCTCATACGAGGATTTGAAAGAGCGTGTAGCGCAAGGCGTGCTTTCTATTGAGGTACTTAAGGAGATAGATATGATGCGAACTCATCTTGGGTCGGAAATGAATCGTCAAGAACGTGAAGAATTAACCATAGAATCTACAGAACAAAAAAAGGAAATTAAAGAGGCGTTTATTTCTTTTGCAAAAAATATTGAGGCATTTTCTCAAGCAGTTAAACTGGGTTCTCGTACGCATTTAGTAACTTCTCTTTTGAATGAAGTCCTTGTGAAATGTACCGATGATGCAACTAGATTACTATTGATTGATTTTTGTAAAGCACAACTTGTTTTTCGAAGCAGTATGCAATTGTCTCAAATAAAAATATGGGAACATTGTCTCTATCGTGTACATAATAGCATGGAACATCAGACAAAGCAGGATGATGTGCTGATGTTTGATACCAAAAAAATGCACGACGCAGAATGGGTTGTATATGCATATAGAAATGGATTAGAAAATAAAATTCGCGACTATTTATTATCCAAAACTACGGATACTCAATTGATCAAAATGGTAGGAAAGGAAATGGTTTCTCATGACAGGGTGTTCGCAGAAGAATTGTTGACATCTGTACAGTTACAGTGCATGAAGGAGATTGTAAATGCAAAATCTATTGAGCATGTTAAAGCGACACTACACATGTTACTAGAGGTCATTACCATAAAAAAGGATGCAGGTTTTTCTTTCAGGGATGAATTGCATTTTTTTAAAAAACATTTGGTTACTCTGCTTAGTTCCTTCAGTTGTGATGAAAATTCGAAAACAATAAACGAAATGATTCTAAATTGTGAAAAATTATATATATCTGTGGGAGCAATGCATGTCCAATACGACAATATTGGCGAAGCAGAGAAAGTTTTAAAAGAATTTGATCCGTTATTTGAACGAGTTAATGGTCGTATTAAAGCTAAGGCAGAGTATCAAAAAGATGCTGATAGAGAATTCCGAAATACGGAAAAATTTAATCTCCTGTATGCTATTGTGCTAGTGAAGATTAAAGCTGGTGAGTCAGTCGTTAAAGATATTAAAACTCTAAAAAAATACGCGATTCATTCGATAGAAAATACGGATAGCAATTCGCAAAGTAGTGCATTGTCAAAGTGGTCATCTATTATTCGTCTTGAAAAGCAGTGCGGTGAGTCAATTGGTGAAAGTGTGCAAATAGTCCGTGAATATATGAAGAAAAAATCTGATTTTTTGGTTGCAGAGGTGTGTGTGGCGTATCCTCCATTGGTTTTAGAGTTGATTAGAATCTATCAAGATTTAAGTAAATATGACCAACAAACAAAGGATAAGGATAAAAAAGTTGCTAACAGTGAAAAAATGAAAGTAGTACTAACGGAGATAGTTCGTTCATATTCTTTGATGGATGATCTTGAGAAAGCACAGGTATATGAAAAAATTTATGAAGAAAAATTTGGTGCGTCACTTGATTTACCTGCAACACGATTGGCGCGTATCAGAGCAGGTGGCGAACGTTCATTGAAGAGTCGTACAAGTGATGAAGAATTCCGAGTTTTACTTAGTCGTGATATATCTACCATTTCCCGTATAGTTCATAAACTACATACTCAAGGGGAAGTAGTTTCTTACAAGGAATTGGGTGTGTCGCTTATTTCATAGATTCATACTGCTCATGTGATGTTTGTGTCTGGTTTTCATGATGAGATGTGTAAACAAATTGTCATATGTGTCGCTCAACATTTTTTTGTTGTTGTGGATAGAAAAAAAGTGTATACTGTTGGTATGAAACTTCAACGACTGTATTTAGGAACATGGTTGCCGCGTACGTCGGTGCATCTTTTTGAGGTGTATAATTTTTTGTCGCATGGAATTGGGGAAGGTTTGGAGCAACGTGAATTGAATAGACTCTTGAAACAATTGACGGTAGACAATGTTTCATACAATAATAATGTGGATTTTGATACGGTTACCTATACATCTGGTTCTATCAAAATTACTTTGACTGAAGATGGCGTTATATTATTATCCATTGACCTGCTCCGCGATCTTGCCAAACAAGTCGCAATAATTGAGCGCTATTATATCAAAAAATTAGCACCTGCGTTTTCCTATTTATTTAGTCGTGGTGCGCCACTACCCCAAACACTGCTTCATATGCACGAAGCATATCCGCGTATTATTGTGGGGAATAATGTTTTGAACAGCGATGCGCAAAAGATTTTAAAGCGAGTTAATGATGAATTGGTTTTTGATTTTACTCATGACGGATTGCATTTGTATTATGGTAACCAGTCAGAAATTATAACTATTGCCACAGAATCCAATAATACACTTGTTGAAAAATTTGTTCCAGAATTGGTTGAAAATATGATGTTTGTTCGCGCGTTTTCAGATTTGTTAAGTCGCTATGTTGTCCTTCATCGCAGAACGTGGAGTGCTATTAGCGAGATACGAGATAATGATGCGCTGTGTTACGCAGATTTAGGAATGATACGAAATACAATTGTAGATACACAAAAAACATGTTCGTTTATTCGCGTTCGTCTTTCTCAAATGAATGAAATTTTGTCAGCGCGTCATGCGGTCGCTAGTCCAGAAACAAAAAAAAAATTGTTTGGACTGGGTATATCCCGTTTTGAGACATTGACATCATCATGTCAATATACAGAAAATTTATGGAGAATGACAAATGAATACGCGAATAGTTCGTTAACATTGTTTGAATCATTAAATGTTGAAAACACACAACATGAGTTGCGTCTTCTACAACAAATTACCGTTCTTGGAATGTTAGTAGGTTTTTTTGGAATGAACATTGCGTTTCCTTGGGAGGATCGTTGGTCAAGCATTTCTATGAGTTCGTTTGTTGTTGTAGGAATTCTGATTATTTCAGTAGTGCTATTTAAGTTTTTGGTTACAAAAACGATTATGCATCGGAAAATCCCGAGCAGAAAAATTGTTCAAAATTAAGATTTTTAGAACACCTCCGTCCATCCTAAAAAGCTAAAAAGCTAATTCCTAAATCCTAACTATATATGCCACTTCAAGTTCAAGAATATACTACACTCCGGATTCCAAAAATCGGGTCTTCTGGTATTTCCAATATTCAGGAATTTCAAAAAAATATCGCTCTGCAAGGACAGGGTAGAGCTGTTATAATTCAAAATGATGCGCCGGTGTATGAGACACTGTTGGCATTTTCTGTGTTGTATGATACGGCACGAACAATTTCTGTTCTGTGTGACGATTCTGCATTGGTGTTATTGCTAGATAGAACTGTTCATGATGTTGTATTTGACGAAGAACATACTACGCGTGTCGTTCACCAAATTGACGATTTGCACGCAAAGCGAGGAACTATTTTGAATATGGTTGCGCCATTACGGTTGCAGAAGGTGAATTTGTCCTCATTATGGATTTCTCTCGTTCAAAAAAAAGATATAGTCGCTGATACTATTGCATTTTTACAATACGTGGATGACTCTCACATTTGCGCGTTGACGCTAGAAATATGTGGAAAAATTCCTGTAGTGCCTCTCCTTGCTTTTTTTGTGTACATTAGAAGGTACGGTGAAAGAATTACCTATTGTACTGATGAAGACGAAGTAGTGACAATTTTTTCTTCTTTTCAAACGTGATTTTATATGGATGAAAAACCATTACAAATTAACAAAACGCGAGAACTATCTTCACGAAAAAAGATTAATCTTCCGCATGTTCCGATGGATGATTATAAAGAGAAAGTTCTTGAAACAGTTCGCGCTAATGATCAATGTGTAGTTATTGGTGAAACAGGTTCAGGAAAAACTACACGAATTCCTAGTTTTTTGATGGATGAATTTCCTGACGCGCGTATTGCAATTACACAACCGCGTCGCATAGCGGCACGTTCAGTTTCTGAATATGTCGCAGAATCAAGAGGAACACGCGTGGGCGACGAAATTGGTTATCATGTGCGCAATGATAATTGCACTTCGCGCGATTCAAGAGCGGTTTTTATGACTGATGGAATTTTGTTGCGTAAATTACAATCCGACCCGCGTTTGCAAGAATATGACATTGTGATGGTGGATGAAGCGCATGAGCGAAATTTAAATAGCGATTTTATTTTAGGATTATTAAAGCGAGTACAAGTTGAACGAAAAAAAAATGGAGAAGAACCATTAAAAATAATTGTCGCGTCTGCAACTATTGAAAAAGAAAAATTTTCAAATTATTTTGATAGTGCACCCGTTGTTGAAGTTCCCGGACGGATGTTTCCTGTTGAGGTTATCTACGAACATACTGAAGTTGACAATTATATGAGAGCCGCCGCGAGCAAAGTTAGTATGATTGTGGATTCTGGCGAGGAGGGAGATATATTAATTTTTATGCCTGGCGCGGCAGAAATTCATACAACAATTAAAGAGATTGACGCGCTTCATCTTGCGGGAATTGAATGTATACCACTGTATGGAGATATGAAGCCAGAAGATCAACAGCGAATTTTTGCTTCATCTAAAAAACGCAAAGTCATTGTCGCAACGAATATTGCTGAAACATCTTTGACGATTCAGGGGGTGTGTTTTGTGGTTGATTCGGGATTTATACGACAAAATGAATATGATCCGATCTCGGGAATTGAATCGCTTTTAACACGCGAACACGCGCAGTCAGGATGCGAACAAAGAAAAGGACGTGCGGGGAGAACAGCTCCCGGAACTTGTTATCGTTTGTATACACCGAATGATTATGAACGTCGTAAACCATTTCAGACACCAGAGTTACTGCGGTTGAATCTTGACCATGTTATTTTGCAGATGAAGAAAATGGGAATTGATGATGTGCATGGGTTTGATTTTATAGATACACCAGAAGTTGACGCAATTGATAAGGGGATTGCATCACTTAAACTCATCGGCGCACTTGATGAGCATGAAAAATTGACAGAAATTGGCGAAATTATGGCTGATTTACCACTTCGACCAGATGTCTCCCGTATGTTAATAGAAGCACAAAAGTATGGATGTGTTGAAAGTGTTGCTACGATAGCCGCGATGCTCGGCGTAAAATCAGTGTTTATTACTCCCGAAGATAAGCGAACAGAAGCAGGTGCGGCGCATGCGCAATTTAAACAAGATGGGTCTGATTTTATCGCAATGCTCAAAGTGTGGGAAGCGTGGGTTGCATCATCTCGTAGTCCACAATGGGCGAGAGATACGTTTTTGAATGCAAAACAGTTACGAGAAATTGGTGAAATTCGTATGCAATTATTTGATTGTTTGCGAGAACATGATATTGCGGCGATTGATACGTCTTCCGACGTTGAAGCGATTAAAAAAAGTGTCGCCGCAGGATTGGTTCAACATCTGATGGTTCGTCAAGGACGATATCAATATATAAAAGTTGCAGGGAATAATGGATATCATGCAGTATATATTTTCCCCGGTTCTGCATTACGTAATGTGGCGCCAGAATATATAATTGGGTATGAAGTGGTTACGACTTCAAAACCATATGCTCGTAAATGTCAACGTGTTGAGCCAAAGATACTTCCTGATATTGCTCCGGGAATGGTTATGACTCATTCAAATGGATTATATTATGATGCGCATTCTGATGCGATTTTGGATCGTGTCACCTATACTCTTCAAGGACATTTCACCTCAATTGATGAACGCGTGATTCCATCTCGGGATACACGCAAAGCGAATGAATGTTTTGTTCGTGCGATTGTTGCGGGAGATGTAGATATGCCAAGTGTACATCATAATGATGCACTACGACGTGATATTCAACTATATTATGTTCGTACAGGAGGGATGGTACAGATGCCAGATTTATCTGTGTGGTATAAAGCCACAACGCAAGGTGCAAGGACGAAAGCGGAGGCATATGCATATGATGATGCTATGAAATTGGATGCAGAAAGTATACTATCTCCGAAGCAACGTGAAGAAATTGACAAGAATTATCCGACTGCGTTGCAAGTTAAAGGACATACATTATCAGTAACCTACCATTTCAAACCAGGAAATCCGTCTAGTTGGCGAGCAGACGAGCAGATGTCCGAATATAAAGCGACGATTGATGTTCCGTTTTCTGCGGTGTTTGAAATTACCGATGCGGATATTCCATCTATCGGTGTTGGCAGTTGGCGTCCAGAAATTATGTATTCGCTGACGAGCGACGAAGGATATCGCACTGTTGGCGCAACACTTGAAAAGTTGCAGAATGATGTTATTGAACGACATAAAATTGCGCTGTGGAATAAATTTAAAAAATCTCGTGTTGATGTATGGGATGTGTATGATGATGTAGAATTTTTACCCACAATAGAAGCGTGTGGTTTGAATCCGATTTCGTATGGAGTGTCGCATCGTGGTGAAGAATTTTTTGGATTTCCTGGATTTGATGTAGAAAGATTTTATGATTCATCAAGAGAAACGTATACACATCGTTATGGTATACGATATTTTGATTCTCCTGACGAAGCGCGCCGTGTTGATGTAAATGCTCGAAGTGTGAAACAGGATGCGCTAGATAGAGCTCATAGAAAAAAAGAACAGGGGCCACTGCTTGCTGATGCACAAGAGCGATTCAACGATATGAAAGAACAAGTTGAGAGCTTATTAAAAGATTATGTTATGCATGGATTAACGTATACGCAGTATGAACATCTTGATGATACGTGGACGTGTGTTAAAGGTTCATTAGATGAGGAAAACTTGGATGTGCTTAAAGCAACACGTTATATGAATGAAATTGATGAACTACTTCTTGCACATGCGAAAGAGAACTCTCTGCGCGCAGAACGCATTGAAACAGTTAAAGCTCGCGCTGACGTATTACAGAAAACAATGTATGAGATTACGTATGATAATTTTGAACAATATGGATTAGAGATGTGTGATTATTATTCCCTACAAGGTTTGTGGGGAGATATTCAAATTTTACTTTCAGGTATTACTAGGTATGGTTCAGTGGTCGCCAAAGATCCAGATTCCGCCGATGAAAAAATAAATGAGATTAAACAAATTTTAGCGAAACGACAAAAAGGAAAAAAGCTACAATTTGGAGACAAAATACAAACAGGAGTTTTTGCTGAACTATTACAAGACAAAAAAATTGTAGAGAAAACTGACGAGGTTTCTTTGCCACCACGAAAAGTTATTCCTGTCGCAGAGACTAGTGTCTCTCATGAAAAAGAAAAAATGACGGATGAATTGCGAACAATTATGCAGAGCGAACTTAACACGGCCAGATTTTTTCTTGATTTGGGACGAACATTAGTCATTATGGGCGCGAAAGGTGCGCTTGCGGATAAAATTGCAAAATTACGTGCGAAGTCAACAGGATATAAAAATGAATTAAAGGAAGTGGTTCGTGAATTAGCTGACACCGATACTGCTCCGCGCATGCGAGGAAAAGTTACTGAAATTATTCGCAAGTCAGATAAAGTCGCAGAAGATGTTGGACGATTAGAAAATGTGAGAGATGATTGGACGTATAGATTTAAACATTATATGGACAGAATAGTAGAAATAGCGAACATACAAGAAATTATAATTGACGATACAATGTACACAAAAATGAGACCTCTTGTCGCCGCGAAGGCGCGTGCGCGAGAAGAGTATGGAGATATTGATGAGGTCCTGCTATCTATTTTGGTTGAAGTCGCATAGTGATAAGTTTTTTGTAATAGACATACGAGGCATTGACTGTAATGTATTTTCTTGATACATTTTTTTCCTATGCGATTTGATATTCTCTCTATTTTTCCCCAGATGTTTGATTCGTATGTGAATCAATCTATTTTGAAACGTGCTCAACACGAAAACAAAATAGAGATTTTTTTTCATGATATTCGTGAGTATACGATTTCTCCGCATCATCGTGTTGATGATTCACCCTATGGTGGAGGAGCAGGAATGGTGATGCAAGTTTCGCCGATTTATCACGCATTAAAAAAACTTAATGCGTTGAAAGGATGCTCTCCATGCAGTCGCACACTAGTATTATCAGCCGGAGGTAATCGCTTTACGCAACAGCACGCGCGAGAATTTGCTGAACTTGAACGTATCGTACTCGTATGTGGACGCTATGAAGGAGTTGATCAGCGAGTTGCCGATTATTGTGTTGACGCCGAATTGTCCATTGGAGAATATGTGCTTACTGGTGGCGAGCTTGGCGCCATGGTAGTTCTTGACGCAGTTGCACGATTAATTCCTGGTGTGCTTCTAAATTCTGATTCTATTCTAGAAGAAAGTTTTTCTCTTCAACACGAAGTTGAATATCCACAGTATACTCGTCCAGAAATATTTCAAAATGATGTCGGAGAATCGTGGAATGTTCCTGAAATACTGATGTCAGGTAATCACAAGCGCATTTCAGAGTGGCGAAAATCATATGGGGATAAGTCGTCCAAATGACCTGTTTTTAAGATGTTTTTCTATATTTTGCTTGACATCTTTCATGTAGTCGCTTATGATACATATAGTTACTACTTTGGATTTGGTTTCAGTTCTTTTTACATTCAAACAAGAAGAAGGTTAATCATGTTAAATCCAGAAGATGGAATGGGCCCCACGTTGCGTGTTCAACAGCGAAGTGAGCGAGTCATAGTGGTCATGGATGTTCCAAACATCATGTCATCTGCGTTTGGAGCGTCAAATGGAAAACCTGGCGCGCGATTTTCATTCCCTAATATCCTTGCAGATATAATGAACTTTACGAGGAGCGGATTTTCTGCCAGATCGCTTATTTCGCAAACGGCCGTTATGATGTTGTCTGACCGTGTAGAATCAATGCGTGCAATTCAAGCAAATCTTGAACGCGCAGGATTTTCTGTTGATTCGGTTACGCAAAAAAATCCAACGTCGCAGACTCAACAAGTATCCTATCTGACATACGTTGGCATCAATGATGGTCGTATTCGTGGTCAAGAAGATGTTGATTCAAGAGAGTTCAGACCAAAACAATCAGAACAACCCATGCGAGAAGAAGGAGTTGTTGACCTGCGTGTAACCAACACGATTTGGGAGCGCGTTTGTCAATCTATGAAAGCAGGAACGCCACTTGATACCGTTGTACTCGTTAGTGGTGATGGAGATTATGCTGATTTGGTTCAAGGGTTAAAACATATTGGAATTTTTGTTGAAGTGTATGGGCCGAAAAGCGCGACATCTCAACGACTTATTTCGCGAGCAGACCGTACTGTGCTGATGTCAGACGAAGTGCCTTACGAAGCGTCAAATGTAAAACCATTTATGTTTTACAAGGACCATCGTCATCTATACATACGAGACAAACCCGGTGTTCGCAGAGATGACAACTATCCTCGCCGTCTCAAAAAAAGTAACGACACACCACCAACGTCGTTTACAGAAGAGAAAGATATGGACGAAGCGTACGAAGGTCTTGGCCTGTACGATGAGTCCGGAACATAATAAACGTGCGATCCAATGCGGGTCGCTTTTTTGTTTAAAAAAGTATATTCATACTGTGGATGAATTGCGTTTTTCCGGTATTGACAAGAAATTACGCTCTGCTATACTTGCGACAGGTTATCCACAATAGAAATGTTTTCAAGGTCGCAATTCCTGCGAAACCAGAAAATCAAGTACTGCTTATGGCGGTATTTTCTTTTTCAGAGGATGAACATGTACGTTGAAAATTAATATATACTCACTAATCTTTGGTGAGTATATTGAGAATCAGTCAGCAAATTAGTAAGGGATTTCTTGTTTTCTCGGTAAAACGAGAGACGAAACATACACACTCAACTATTCAATCGTAAGAGCATTGAGTCTGCTCGACTTCCGAAGCGAATGTAAATAAATTCGGAAATACAATGAGAGTTTGATCCTGGCTCAGGGTGAACGCTGGCGACGTGGTTAAGGCATGCAAGTCAAACGGCTTTTCATTGCTCGCAAGAGTGAAGAAAAGCAGTGGCAAACGGGAGAGTAATATCTTGGTAACCTACCTCAAAGACAGGGATAACCCTTCGAAAGTCGGGCTAATACCTGATAGTCATGGGGGGACAAAAGTCATTCCCATGTAAATCTTTTTTGGCTTTGAGAGGGGCCTAGATCCTATCAGCTAGATGGTGAGGTAATGGCTCACCATGGCAACGACGGGTAGCGGGTGTGAGAGCACGACCCGCCTCACTGGAACTGCGACACGGTCCAGACTCCTACGGGAGGCAGCAGCCGCGAATTTTCCACAATGGGCGAAAGCCTGATGGAGCGACGTCGCGTGCAGGATGAAGCATCTTGGTGCGTAAACTGCTTTTATATAGGAAGAACTAATGACGGTACTATAAGAATAAGGGGCCGCCAACCTCGTGCCAGCAGCGGCGGTAATACGAGGGCCCCGAGCGTTACCCGGATTTACTGGGCGTAAAGCGTCTGTAGGTGGTTCAATAAGTCATTCGTCAAATCTTCGGGCTTAACCCGAAGGCCGCGGGTGATACTGTTGTGACTGGAGGCTGGAAGAGGCGAGCGGAATTGCAGGTGTAGGGGTAAAATCCGTTTATATCTGCAAGAACACCAAAAGCGAAGGCAGCTCGCTGGTACATGCCTGACACTAAAGGACTAAAGCGTGGGGAGCGAAGCGGATTAGATACCCGCGTAGTCCACGCCCTAAACGATCGGTGCTAGATATTGGGAGTATCGACCCTCCCGGTGTCGTTCAAAAAAGCTAACGCGTTAAGCACCGCGCCTGGGGAGTACGACCGCAAGGTTAAAACTCAAAGGAATAGACGGGGGTCCGCACAAGCGGTGGATCATGTGGTTTAATTCGTCGGCAAGCGAAAACCTTACCAGGGCTGGACATGTAGCTGCACATCCTGCGAAAGCAGGACTCTTTCGAAGGTGCTACACAGGTGCTGCATGGTCCTCGTCAGCTCGTGCCGTGAGGTGTTCCCTTAAGTGGGGTAACGAGCGCAACCCTTGTCGTGTGTTATATATCACGCGATACTGCCCCGGCAACGGGGAGGAAGGAGGGGACGACGTGAGATCAGCATGGCCCTTACGCCCTGGGCTACACACGTGGTAC
>CAYVCS010000105.1:0-5308 GCA_964450455.1 uncultured Gammaproteobacteria bacterium
AAACAAGGTGATAAAAAGTATCGTTCAGATTATGATTTTAATACAGATAAACGAATTGATTTAGCTGATTTAAGTATTATGTTGTTTTATTGGACAGACTTTTGAATTTTAGATTTACGATTTTAGATTGATGATTACGACGAATCGTTTTAATCTAAAATCTAAAATCGTAAATCTAAAATCTTAAAAATATGCTATATCAACGCACCATCTCCCTGTACGCAATCGTCATACTGTTCAGTTTTTTTGTTGGACAAGATACTCATGCCGCACTTTTGTATCTATCTCCTTCAGCAAAAACAGTTCAAGTTGGACAAACGTTTGTTATGGATGTTCGTTTGGGAACGCAAGGAGATGACATTAATGCTTCTGAAGCTAGAATTATATATCCATCTGATATTGTTGAGGTTCGTTCGGTTGATTATGGAGGTTCAATTTATACCTTATGGGTTTCTCCTCCTCGACATGAAGTAGGAAGTAACGCGGTATCATTTGCGGGCGGAGTTCCTGGAACAGGATATAAAGGAAATGGTGGTTTGATTGCGCGTGTTACGTTTCGTGCTATGAACGAGGGAGTCGGATTGGTTACGTTTGAAAGTGGACGTTCAGTAATCGGCGATGGTCGTGGTCTCGCGGCGGCAGGCTCATTTGGTAGTGCAAAAATTTCGGTTATTAAAGGAGAAGTAAAGCCAAAAGAGGTGACAAAAGAAGGAGTGATTGTGCAGAAGGAAGAACCTATTCCTGCTATTATTTGTCCGTCACATCCTGATGAGAGTTCATGGTATTCATCAGGACATATCGTATGTAGTGTAGAAATGAAGTCAACTACTGAAGTTGCGATAGTTTCTACGATAGAAGGTATACCACCTGACACCCAATTCGTTCCCGTTGATAAAAATGGACTTGTTCAATTTGATGTAGAAGATGGTTTATATCGTGTTGTCGTTCGTTACAATGGCAATAATTCTGCGTCAGAGAGAATAGTGCGTGTTGATACGTCTCCACCCGAACCGTTTACTATTTCGCTCGGACGACATAAAGACGTTTATTCTGGCGATTGGTTTCTTGCGTTTGAAGGGGTTGATAAAGTGTCGGGAGTTGGTTTTTATGATATCAAAGAAGGGGATAAACAATGGGAAATTGGTGTCAGTCCTTATAGATTGAATAATCAGTTTGAGGGAATGAAATATCGTGTTCAAATAAGTATGTATGATCAAGCAGGAAATGTACGCGTAGAATTATTTGATGTTCGTATTCCTATTACTGATATTAAGGCAATGATGATTACGTTAGGTATGTGGATTGTGATAATTCTTGTTGCGGTTTTGGTTACCATACGAGTTGTTCGGAAAATTCGTCGTCCTTTGCCGGTTGTGTTGAAAAAGAAGGATGGCGGGAGGCAAAAAAATAATAAGATACCACATAATGATGAGATGCAATATAACCATGAAATGCCATATAACATTGAGATGCCACATGATAATGAAATGCCAAATGACGATGGGATTGAGAAAACAATAGATGATGAGATGCCACACAACAATGAATCGACGCAACCTGATGATAAAAATAAGTATGTATGAAAATTGTGATATGTGTCATTTTGTTTACTCTGATAACCTATACATCGTACGTAGGTATTCTGCATGCTGAAAACACTACGACATCTGAAATATTTGAATCATCAGAAGTAATAAGCACGGATGACCTATTACGCGCTTTGTTTGATACGACAGAGATGAGGGAGGTGTCTGACACCACCACTACTTCCACAATATCGTCAATGAATGTGATTGAATTACCCATTCTTGAACAAACCACGTCCACCTTGTCTACGTTGCTCATTGATGACGCGAATTTGAGTGCAACAAGTACACCCCGTGTACCTCCTGTGATTGAAGTATTCGCGCAATTATTTGGTCAGGATAAAGAAATTGTTATATCTGATGGGAAACAGGTTGTGCAAATTACTAATAATGATGTTAATGATGATCATCCTGAATATAGTTATCCCTATGTTGTCTTTCAAACTA
Source organism: uncultured Gammaproteobacteria bacterium (assembly GCA_964450455.1). Lineage (GTDB taxonomy): Bacteria > Patescibacteriota > Patescibacteriia > Magasanikbacterales > CAYVCS01. Next base: position 2,034 of record CAYVCS010000105.1, read on the forward strand.
CAAAAGCATATCGGACTATGATTGGGGTGTATAATGTTGAAACGCATGAACAAACCGAACTTGGTTTTCCTGGTGTGAATAATATGTATCCTCAAACGTTTCAAGGAATGGTAGTGTGGCAAGTGTGGAATGGGGTTGATTGGGATATCGCCTATGCCAGAAATGGTCAAGTAGTTCCGGTTTTGAATGTTGGATTCCATGAAATACGTCCATCGTTTATTGATGCTGAACATATTACGTATACACAACGCAAAACTGGAGGAGTTGCAGAAGTTATTGTGTTGAATGTAGCTGATCAAACAATGACACGTATTTCAGAGGGTGATGGTTCGTCCGTTGCCTATGTTGAAGGCAACGGTGATGGGTCTGCGAAATGGATTCAATTTTCGGGGGGAGCAAAGCGCGAGATGGTATATAATGTTGATGGTGCGTTTATAGCTGTTTCACCTAATGATAGCGAATATCTTTTGAAAAAATATCAAGACCAAAAATTTAGTGACTTTGAAATTAAGGAAAATGAAATTAAATTAGTTGGTAATTTGTAGACGAGCTTATTAAACTAGCTTGTTAGTTTTTTAGGACGTCGGCGTTCGCGTTTCCTAAAAAGCTAATTCCTAAAAAGCTAAATAATATGCGTCATACTTTCCTTACACTATCCATACTTGCCATAGTTTTTTTGTTGACTTCAACTGCGTATGCAACATCAGCTAAATGGGTACAAACTGGTTATCGGTTTTATACAAATGTGAATGGACTTGATGTTACTGACCCATGGCCAAAAGGGCCTATAAATTTGGGAGAAAATACTCCGATAACACTCGCGGACGATCCAGTTGCGCCTTTGGGAATTATGCGTTTACGATTTGGATTATTACGACTTGATGGTGGAGAGGGGTCAGGAAATATTTTTAAATTGCAATATGCTGAAGGGGAAAATTGTTCTTCTATTGCGATGTGGACTGATGTTGCGCCGATTGGGGGAAGTGGGGTTTTTCGTGGGTATAACAACTCGGCAGTAGAAACGGTTGATGGCGCAAATATATCTTCAACTGTTTTGTCTGTTTCTGATATCCCGCAAACGTATGAAGAAGAAAATCCTAGTGCTATAAATCCCCGCGTACAATTGGTTGGACAAACGGGTGAATATGATTTTGTTGTGCAATGGTTTGAAGGACCATATGATACACCGTATTGTTTTCGCGCTGTTCATGAAAATGGCGATGCGCTGTACGCGTATGATGTGTATCCACTCGCATGGACTGATATACCGTATACGCCACTTTTGCGAGCGTGGAAATGGTTTGATGATGAAACAAATGAAACACCCTCTACCGCGTTGGCGTCAGAAAATGTAACACCAACTACTACGCTTGGAAATATCGTAAAACTCCGTTATGGAATTCGTGAATCATTAGGTGGAGTGGGGACAAATATCAAATGGCGTGTCCAGTTTGATACTGATCCGGGATTTACGAATCCTGTGTTTGCCGCTGAAAGCGCTGATTGTGCAGGGACATCAGAGTGGTGTTATGGAAATGGTATTGATGTTGATGGGGATGGAATATCAACTTCGGCATTATCAGGTGGAGCTACGGGAAAAATTCATAATGAATCAGGAGTATCATCATCAACAGTGAGTCATTCAGGATTAGAATATGGTGAATGGGAGTTTACTCTCAAAAGTAGTGGAGCAAAATCAGGTTCAGTATATTATTTTCGTTTGAAAGATACAAAAAATGAAAGTTTTCCGAGAGTGGAAGCGGAAAATGGATATACGACTTCATCTATTCGTATTCAATCATCCGCGTCGCTTGATACCATTGGCGTAGCAACAAGTACGATTGTTGAAGGAATTACAACGGATGTAGGTACCACAACATCATCCGTACATTTTGGATCATTGAGTGTTCGTGTTCCTGTTGAAGCGGCTCATCAAATAAAAGTGAGTTCATCAGCTCCAAATGGGTATTCAGTATTAGTACGATTGTCCTCTGATTTTGCGAATAATAATGGTTCAAGTATACAACCAACTAGTGGTTCAAATGCTACTCCTACGGCATGGGGTTCATCGTATACTACCAGTGCATTAGGGTATCATTCAGGAGATGCAAATATTTCTGGGTCAACTCGGTTTAGCGCTGATGATACCTATGCAAAGTTTAATACATCAACGCCAGAAATCATTATTGCTGAAACTACAGCTATTTCTGATCAATCAACTGACTTCGTTTATAAAATAGAAATTGGCAGTGAACAACCACCGGGATCGTATGTTGGTGGAGTTGCGTTTATTCTCGTTCCAACTTTTTAGTATCTGTGATATACTAAAATTATGCACACGTGGCAACTGTCACGGTAATTTGTGTATTTTTTTAGCATGCTAACACAACAGGAGGGGAAATTTAAAAAGAAAATTGTTGAAAAATTTCGAGCATTGCATCCACGAAATGTGCTCGCTCGTTTTAGAATTCGTAAAAAATTAAAAAAAGCTGGGTTTATCAAGGGTGATATTAAAGAAATAACACGTCTTCCTTTGATGGATCATGGAGAAATTGTGTGTGATATTTATCGCAAAGGTGGATCAGTTGTTGTCGCCGCGCCAATTGCGGGAGTTGATATTGAAACAATTGAACTGTGGGCAAATCCGTTTGCATTGGTGGTACGAGGTCAACGAGTTAAGCCATATAGAGTTGCTAAAGAGAATATGATGCAAACAGAATGTTTTTGGGGATCGTTTGTTAGGATGATAGATATGCCTTATGAAATTGACCATGCAGGAGTTGTGTATTATTTGGAACACGGCATTTTATTTATTGAATCGCCACTTATAGCCCGCAGTCGACCACTATATAAAATTTCTACATCAGGTAGTAAAGAAGCAACCACAATGAATCATTTGATAGGTGAGTGATGGTGCGATTTTAGATTTACGCGGGGGCGATTTTAGATTTTAGATTTACGATTTTAGATTGTAAAACACCTTCATACCAATGGATGTGTTTTTGTTTGATTACAAGAAAAAACAAAACGTTTCATTCTCGCACCCCCCCACGCGTCATTCCTTCAGCAGGACAAGCTCTCGCCGCAGCGGGAATCCAGCACGTCCCACATGTCATTCCCTTCAGCAGGACTAGCCCGACCGAGATCGGGAATCCATCGTCGTTCGTTGTACGCGCGGATTTTAATTAACACCTATTTTTCAATAAAAATTTAGTTCATTTGTCAGTCTACAAACGTTTCTGGATCCCCGCATTCGCGAGGATGACAAAAATCAG
>CAYVCS010000106.1:0-6296 GCA_964450455.1 uncultured Gammaproteobacteria bacterium
GATCACATCACACAAAAAGATGTGTTGCACAAATTAGGACTTCATCAACCAAAAGTATTTATTTCAAGTTTTAATCGCGCAAATATTCATTATACGGTAATACCAAAACATCAAAGTTATGAACGATTAGTTGAATTTTTACATCAGCATTCTCTTGAAACAGGAATTATCTATACACTCTCACGTCAATCAACGGAAACATTATCACAACGATTACTTCAAGACGGTTTTAGAGCTCGTCCCTATCACGCAGGACTCACCAAAGAACAACGAGAACAGCATCAAAATATGTTTCAAAACGACATAATTCAAATTATTGTTGCAACAATCGCGTTTGGCATGGGAATCAATAAATCAAATGTTCGTTTCGTCGTTCATATGGATTTGCCAAAAAATCTAGAAGGATATTATCAAGAAACTGGACGAGCTGGACGAGATGGATTGAAAAGCGATGCGTTGCTTTTTTATAGCAGTGGTGACGTTATGAAACTCAAACGATTTGTTGAAATTGAAGGAAATAATGAACAATCAAAGATCATGTTGCGAAAACTACAAAAAATGGCTGATTTTTGTGAAATTAGATCGTGTCGCAGAAAATATATGTTGAACTATTTTGGTGAGCAAACCGCTGACATATGCGGGAGTTGCGATGCATGTCTCACCACATACGAAACATTTGACGCAACTCTTATTGCGCAAAAAGCGCTTTCGGCAGTCGCGCGTTTACGCGAACAATTTGGTTTAACCTATACAGTGGATTTTTTGCGTGGGTCAAAATCTGAAAAAATTAGAAGAGAGCATCAATCACTCAAAACATATGGAGCTGGATCAGATTTTTCTACCAGAGAATGGATTTCATATTTCAAAGATTTAATCGCGATGGGATATTTGAAACAAATCGGCGACCAATATCCCCTACTTGCATTAACCGAAAAAAGTATTCCCGTACTTAAAGGAACAGAAAAAGTGATGATGGTAAAATCTACGAACATACAGACCGTAGAAACAAAACATATTGACTACAACGAACATCTATTCCACGAACTTAAGAACGTACGAAAAGAATTAGCGCACACTGCGAATGTTCCCGCGTTTATCATTCTTTCTGATGCAAGTTTAATTGAACTCGCTACATATATACCGACATCATTAGATGACATACGTCATTTTTCTGGTTTTGGAGAAGTAAAAACCGAACGATATGGAAACGCGTTTCTCAAAATTATTGTCGCATATTGCAAACAACACCATCTCACCTCAAAAATATCTGAAAAAAAATCCGTTTCGCGTGTGCGTCGCACAGAACATAAGGAGCGTATTAATGAAACCAAATCTGAAAGTTTACGAATGTTTAAACTAGGAAAAACAATTCAGGATATTGCTCGTGCGCGAAATCTCACTATCGCGACAATTGAAAACCATCTTGCGTTTTTTATTTCAACAGGAGAAATTAACATAACTGATATAGTAGTAAAAGAAAAAATTCCACGAATTCAGGAAGTAGTTATAAAATATTTTACTGAACAATTAAAACCATTAAAAGAAGAGCTCGGTGACACAGTGAGCTATGGCGAAATCCGCGCAGTAATTGAATACATCAAAAAAATGAAGTTGAGTCAGTAGACGAGTTTGTAGTTTGTGGGACAGGCTCTCGCCAACGTAGGCGGGGATCCACGTCCCACGTGTCATTCCCTTCAGCAGGACTCGCCCGACCGAGATCGGGAATCCCGCGCGTCCCACGTGTCATTCCCGACCGAGATCGGGAATCCATCGTCGTTCGTTCATTTGTTATACGTACAAATTCTCATCAATATCTATCTTCAGCAGAAATCTAGTTCATTTGTCAGTTTACAAACGTTCATGGATCCCCGCATTCGCGAGAGCTTGTCCTGCTAAAGGGATGACATAAAAAAAATGACACTCGTAACCTACCACCTACAACCCACACATGGCATTCATTGACACTCATCAAATAACATGATACCTTGACGTTAATCAACGCAAGTTGGTTTGCACGCAAAAAAACTCAATAGGGAGAACGGCAATGGATCTTTACAAAAATAGTTGGTATGTTCGTCTATTTTTTTGGTCGCTTCAAATCTGGGGTACATTTTGGAAGGAATATACTTCACCTCTTTACGAAGACAGGACAAATCTATGTCATTTCATGAAAGTGATTTGTGTCTTGATGCCTATTGCTCTTGGATTTAACCTACTACTTCTTGTATCAGCAATATTCGTCGCAACCATTCTTCCCATATGGTTGTTTGGATGGATTGGTTACGCATGGATTCTAGGAACAATTTTCTTCTTGATGTTCTTGAAAAAAATGTACTTCATATACCATGACCGACACCTACAAAGAATACGCGAGTCACAGAAACCATCTCAACCAATTGTACTTAAAGCTACAAAAACTGCTCCAAGCGGTGGTGAATTGGTGGTTATGTGGTTCGTCGCCAAGAAACAAAAGGTCTGTCCTGAAATACGATTCATTGAGAATAAAGAGGTGGAAAATGTATAAGTACATTTTGCCGCATGGAGAATGTTGGTTCGCCACAACAATCCTCGCCTTAGCAGTATGCTTACAATTCTTGATGCACTCTGGCATAAGTGAAAACATAGAGGTGACGCAAGGACTTTGTACACAGCGTGGATTTGATACCGAAAACAAACGCCTTGTCTTGAAAGTTGATTGCGACGGAAAATCCGGCAAGATACATGACGCAGAGTTTATCGCGAAATATCTTGAAAAACCGACTCCTCTATACTGCACACTCTACGAATCCGAACGAGTAAAATGCAATTCGTCCGAAAACGACGAATGAACCACAAAAACCTCTGACGTGTACGCACATCAGAGGTTTTTTTATAACATTCAATTTGGAAATTTTGACATAATTATTCAAGACACATATACTACAATTGCTATGCAACTCACTCACCACAAATGTATTCCGTGTGAAGGCGGAGTAAAACCACTTACAGAAAATGAAATAATGGTATATACTACTTCTCTATCCAATCCGTGGACGATCAACGGGAATACCATTGTTAAACTATTTCAATTCGAAAATTTTAAACAATCTATGGAATTTGTTCAACAGGTAGCACGCATTGCAGAATCCGAACAACATCATCCTGACATCACCATCAACTACAACACAGTAACTCTGACACTGACGACACATGCAATCAAGGGGCTTTCTCATAACGATTTTATTGTCGCTGAAAAAATTAATCACATAGCGTTATGAACACAAAACAATATTGTGCAGTTACGTCCTCTATCTTTCTCATCATCGCAATTCTTCATCTCGCGCGACTTATATATGGTTGGGACGCAATAATCGGAACATTTGTCATTCAAAAATACATGAGTGTAATTGCGCTCGTTATCGCGTTCTATCTGTGGTATCAAGGAAAAAAAGTTGCAAAATAATTACTCAATGTACATATGATGCAAAATAATTCGTCCACCCGTAACCCAATCGCGATTTTTGCGCTGATACTACTGTTTAGTGCATTCATATTGAATGCTTCTCTATTCTTCGCAGTGCAAAACGCTAGCGCTGAAACAAACCAGAAAATTCCCGCCAAACAACAGATAAAAAATACTAAAACAAAAAAACCTCCTGTGGACAAAAAAGCACTAATTAAAAAACCAACAGCTGTCAAAAAAGTAATCAAAAAACCCGAGTCCAAACCAACACCAAAAAAAGTAATTCCTGCAACACAGAAAAAAATACAAACTGCTCCTCCGATAGTTCATGGAGCCACACCTATTCTTCCATCTAAACCAAGCGTCGTACCACCAACAATTGTACGACCTACAAATGACATAACAAGCAATTTTACCAATGCGCTGATTGATGGATTTGCGTTTCTGCCAGCGAGCTTAACCATACAAAAAGGTACGACAGTAACATGGACGAATGATGACAGCGCGCCACATACTGTTACCGCACAGAATAAAAGCTTTCAAAGCGGAACACTTCAAAAAGGATCGCAATTTAGTTTTACATTCAATGTTCCGGGATCATACGAGTATATTTGTGCCATTCATCCTTCTATGCGAGCAAAAGTGATAGTAACCGAATAACACACTGTCTGAAATCTCTGTGAAGATTAGTTTCATTCTCACAACTCTCAAAAAACTATTTCCCGACGCTCGCATGCAACTTTACTACAGCAACAATTTTGAATTGTTGATTGCTGTTATGTTATCCGCGCAATGTACTGACAAAATGGTAAATGTGGTAACGAAAAAATTATTTAAAAAATATACAACCCTTGATGAATACCTGAACGCCGATCCACGCGAATTTGAACAAGATATTTATCAAACAGGATTTTTTCGCTCAAAAACAAAACATATTTTGGCGTCTGCACACATTATCAAACAGCAATTCAATGGCGAGATTCCAGCAACGATGGACGAGATGCTTACGTTACCGGGAGTTGCCAGAAAAACAGCGAACGTGGTTTTAGGAAATGCGTTTGGTGTTGTAGAAGGAATAGCAGTTGATACCCACGTTAAACGCTTTGCAAACTTATATGGACTTTCACCACATAGTTCGCCTCTTAAAATTGAAAAAGATTTGATGAACATAATTCCACGCGAAGAATGGTTTGCCTTCACCTATCGCGTTATTGAATACGGTCGCACGTATTGTCCCGCACGTCGCCACGATCATTTACACTGCCCCCTCAATGAACTCTTCAAAACCTGTGGATAAATAAACATATCATCATATTGAAATATAAAAAATAGTTCGCTATGATACACACAACAATCGTTTAACATTACCTATTAAAATTATTTGCAATATGACCATGCAAAATCCAAACGAGGACGAAGAGGAAATTGATCTGAACGAGGATCAATGGTATAGCGAATCAGCGTCAACCGACGAAGGATGGGGGGAAGAAGAAACGCCTGCGACTTCAGTTGTTGATAATGAGAAAGAAACAGACGAGGATGAAGACGACGAAGACGAAGATGAATCTAACGTGGAAGTATGGGGAGGCGACGCAGAAGATCTTGAATAATGTGTGTATATTTAATGTCTTCAATTGATGAGTTAGATATAAAAAAACCGCATTCAAAATATTGATGCGGTTTTTGTTTTTTTCACTCTAAAAAGATTCAGTGACGGTCTTACATGGTACGACATACGTTTTACGTACGCCCTTCTGCACATAGATCTTTCCGTCACACAATCCTAATTTTGCAGATTCTTCACTTGCGACGAATTTCCCTGCCTCGCCATAAAATACAAACTCATTACTAAATCCTGAAACACGTTCGCGATTTCCAATTTCGTCTAGGTAATAGACTTCATCCGAGGGATTAAGTGAATTCTCAAAATACTTACGTCCAAGCACATCGTACTCAACGTATGTAATCCAAAAATCGCTATCCCCATTTACACAACCGACACCAGTTACCTCAAGCGGAATATTGAAATAATCAGAATGTTCAATACGTAAACAATCGTGGCAGTTATGTTGACTCCATTGCATGTGGTAGTTTACGGGACAATCTGCAAGCTTGACACCAAGCTGAACGAGATGTTCTGGGACTCCCTCCTGAAAAGGCGATTCCAAAGTACATGCCGACACACAGAAAATATACAGAGCAGAACAAAAAAAACATTCAATAAACTTTCTCATGGTGCGATCCTCCAAGTTTTAAAGAACATGAGAATAATACCATAAAATTGCATATTTGTCAATACCAATTATCTTTTTTTTCACACAAGACAGATGTTGTAGGATATGTTGATATTTGGCTTGACACAAACAATAATCTGCGGTATACTAGTTTTTCGTTACACTTTCGGAATAAAGTCGAATATTCTAGAGTGGGACAATATACATATTCACTTTGTTCTATGACAGGTACAATCAAACGATTGACAGATCGTGGCTTTGGCTTCATTGACGCAAATACCGGGAAAGATCTTTTCTTTCACGCCAACGAATTGGTCGGTATGCAATACAATGAGTTAAACGAAGGTGATCGCGTGACATTTGAAATCACCGAATCTCCAAAAGGCCCACAAGCGTCACAAGTCCGACGCGGCTAACACAAAAAAATACCGTTCATATCAGAGCGGTATTTTTTGTTTCCATTTTTTAGAACCGCAATCGCTTGACATAAAGTTCGGAAATCAACTATAATCTCATCATTACTCCTCTCTGGAGATTTTTTTGTTAAATTACTTGACTGCTATGGAAATTCGCAATATCGCAATTATCGCTCACGTTGATCATGGAAAAACTACACTGAC
>CAYVCS010000107.1:0-3479 GCA_964450455.1 uncultured Gammaproteobacteria bacterium
ATTAGGAACTAGCTTTTTAGCTTATTAGGACGTCGGCGTCGGCGTTTCCTAAAAAGCTAAAAAGCTAAATCCTAATGCCTAGCTTAGCTAGCTTTTTAGCTTCTTAGGGCGTTGGCGTTGGCGTTTCCTAAAAAGCTAAAAAGCTAAATCCTAATGCCTAGCTTACCTATTCATGTCATTCCCGACCGAGATCGGGAATCCACAACGTCATCAACGTATGCTAGGTTGTAGGAACTAGCTTCTTAGCTTATTAAGCGTTCACGTTGGCGTTTCCTAAAAAGCCAACAAGCTAATTGCTAATTCCTAGAGCAGAGCTTTGCAGAAACGACGAGTTCGTGGTAGCTTTTAGGATATGCTTTATACGATAAAAAAATGGATACAGTATTGCGTTCCTGAATCATTGATTTTGCTCTATCATCAATTCATCGCGCATTGCGCGGCAAGGTGGTATGGATATCCATCACGTGAAATGCTCGTTATCGGTGTTACGGGTACGAATGGAAAATCTACGACATGTCATTTAATTGCGCGTATTCTTGATGCAACTGGTTATAAAGTTGGCCTCGCGTCAACAGTAGAATTCCAAATTGGTTCGCAAAAATGGTTGAATAGTTCAAAAATGACGATGCTCGGTAGATTTGCATTGCAAAAATTGTTGCGAGAGATGGTTGATGCAGAAGTAAAATATGCGATTATAGAAGTTTCTTCGCAAGGAATTATGCAACATCGTACTGATGGCATAGATTTTGATATTGCGGTATTTACGAATTTGACACCAGAACATATTGAAGCACATGGGTCATTTGAGAATTATAAAAAAGAAAAAGGAAAGTTGTTTTTTGGACTTCGTAAGTCGCTCAAAAAAACGTCTATCACACAAGGAAATAAAGAAGTAGTATCAGCTGACGTAACATGGGAAACACGAAAAGTTAGTGAAAAAATATGCAAAACGATTATTGTGAATGGGGATGACGCATTGGCTGATTATTTTTTGTCGTTTGACGCGCAGGAAAAATATAGTTTTCATGTTGAGGGAAAAGGCACGGTAAAGAATGATTCAAATGGAGCGCGATCCATAACTGCGACACATATTGAGTTGTCGGATACACACACATCATTTCGTATTGGCTCATCTTCATTTCACTTAAATCTTCCTGGGGTGTATAATGTATATAATGCGCTTGCCGCAATAACAGTTGGTTTGACGCGAGGTATGGAATTTTCATTATTAACTAAAGTTCTCGCAGAGCCGATGCAAGTTCCCGGCAGATTTGAGCGTATTTTTGAAGGCCAAAATTTTTCTGTGATTGTTGATTACGCGCCAGAGCCAGCGTCGCTTTCGTGTCTGTATGGAGTTATCAACACCATGAAAAAAAATCGGGTGATTCATGTGTTGGGTTCATGTGGTGGCGGACGTGATCGTGATCGCAGAGATGTATTAGGACGTATAGCTGGAACATCTGCAGATATCGTCATTGTAACAAACGAAGACCCATATGATGATGAACCGATGGAAATAATTAATGCAGTTGCAGGAGGAAGTCGCGCGGTGGGGAAAAAAGATAATGAAAATTTGTTTATCATAGAAGATAGAAAGCAAGCGATAGAGAAAGCTATCAGTATGGCACAACATACAGATGTTGTACTCATCACAGGAAAAGGCGCAGAACAAGCAATGTGTGTTGCTGGCGGTCGCAAGATTTTATGGGATGATCGCGAGATTGCGCGTGAGGCGTTAAAAAAACGTGAATCCATAATTCATAACTAACCATATGATTGATTATAGGGAGGGGGAACAGGTTTACACATCAATATATCCCACATATTGGGCGTATTGCTCGTTGCTCATTATCGCATTTTTGTTAATTTCAACGGGATCTTTTTTTCTTTTTTGGTTGCTGGCGCACAGTTGGTGGGGAATAGGAATATTGGTAGTTTTAGGGTTATGTTCTGTATATTGTCTGGTATTGGCAATTTATCGTCGTTATTGTCATCGTCTGATAATTACTGACCAGCGTATTATTGTTTTGGTGAGAACAAGTTTATTTGATGTTGAAGTATCAGAGATGATTTACGATATGTTTGAAAATATTGTGGTAAGTCAAAAGGGAATTGTCGCGCGAATCTTTCGGTTTGGAACCGTATGTATTGGTGGACAATATCAATCCATCAAAATGGAAATCCCAAATGTCAGACATCCCTACCAAGTTCGAGATATTATTTTAAAACAAAAAGATGTTATTGCGGGAGGTCCGACATTCATTAGTCAATTTCATAAGTTAGTTCCTGATGAACGATTGCGAGAACTTGCAGGAGTCCTAAAATTTTTAACTCCACGAGAATTAAAGCGATTTAAGGATGTCGTAGTTTTGTATTGTCAGCGCGTCAACAAAAAGTAGTTTAAAAAATATGTTTCAATCCCGCTGGTTGTATGCAATCTTACTACTATTGATTACTATTTTTAGCGTAGGTTTTGCACGATCATATATGCGAACGTATGCAGTAAATAAAGAAATTACACAATTAGAAACAACTCAAAAATCATTAGAACAAGAAAGGGCAGAACTATCCTCGTTGTTAAAAAAAATTCAATCAACAGCTCATGCTGAAAGCATTGCTCGCGAACAGTTTGGTTTGAGGAAACCGGGAGAAAACGCAATTGTGATTCAGCGTGAGGAAAGTACATTGCAGAAATCCGATGATAATTCAAAAAAAACCACATCTTTAGTTACTTCAAATCCTCATGCGTGGTGGATATATTTTTTTGAATGATGTTAAAATTTGATAAAAAAAACCGTTGTATGTAACAACGGTGGACGTTCTAATTTGACTGTTCGCGAGCACGAGCGCCCGACGACTTCTTGAGAATAAGCTTACTGCAGACGGCGCGTGCGATTTGAGTTGCACAAGTTTCTTCAACTACCGCAACATCATCAACATGCATCGTAAGCAGATGGCCGTTGCTTTCAACACGTCGTACATTGACATGACTGAATCCAACGCGACTACACACACGTAACATTAATCCATACCACTGATGATTCGGATTCGTGGGTGTAACAAGCGTAATCAAAAAAGATGATTGCGTGAGTGGTGAAGTTTCTACGTTTTGATAATCGTTATATGAATCGGGGGATTGTGGCATGACACTACTCCTTGTTGATGTGTTGTGTGGTACTCTATGAGCACATTGCTCTATAGTCAAAAGAGTTGACTATCTTATGAGCGAGGATGGAAAGAAAGAAGGTAGTTACAGTATAGCAGATATTTTTCAGCTCGTATGTTAGGAGTTGTGGATAACTTAAACCATGCGGTGTCATTCCCTTCAGCAGGACTCGCCCGACCGAGATCGGGAATTCACAGCGTCGTCAATGTATGCTATACTTTGGCTCTAGGCATTAGGAACTAGCTTTTGCGCTAGGTTGTAGGAACTAGCTTCTTAGCTTATTAAGCGTTCACGTTGGCGTTTCCTAAAAAGC
>CAYVCS010000108.1:0-3061 GCA_964450455.1 uncultured Gammaproteobacteria bacterium
GACTGAAAAAGGTGAAAGTTGTGATGATGGCAATACTGCGTCGCTCGATGGATGTAGTAGTGTATGTTTGTCAGAAAACAATCAGTCATCAAATGCATGCTCCGTAACTCTACAAAGTGATGGAAAGGTTGACCCTGTACAGAAAGTTGAAGCGATTGGAAATGGTATAGTTGACGCGCAAAATTTGCAAAAAGCAACTATCACTTCACAAGTGATAGAATTGACTGTAGATGGACAACCTGCGTATGGAGCGTCTGGAACTGCGCAGTTTGCGCTACAATGCGGATATGTACCAACGTTTAACTGTGGAACATTAGGTGGAGGAATAACAAATGCAACTCATGGTGTTGGTTCTAATTCATGCTGTCTTTTACGTCCACAAATTACAAAAGCGTATCCATCTGGAGTGAATGTGTGTCTGAATTCATCGTTGTATATTGATACGTTTCCTGCGGTTGCACTTTCCACGCTGAAGGGAAATATAGTTGCGCAAACATGTGCCGAAAGCGGGGGTGGATTCACTGTTTATAATCATAGTAACAATTTTCTCACTCTCGTACAGCGATTTGCAGTTCGTCTGTTATTTCCCGAACTGGCATTGGCTGATGAAGTTTGTACACCGTTTATTTATACCGATAAATATTCTGTTGCTCCACTTTTAAACGGAGGAACGCGTATTTATTTGCATCTTAATTCTTTACTTGAGGGAAATACCAAATATCAACTAGGACTTGTTGGTGGGGAAAATGGAGTGAAAAGTGTTATGGGTGTATCTATGACATCGGGAAATCATTTTGCTCCTGAAACATTCAAGACAGCAAACACCACAAAACCCTGTGTGATTGATAGTTTACAACTCAATCCTCATAATGTGTTGCTTGATGCACTTCAAAATGTCAGCGCTCCAATCACCGCAACCATTATCACTAAAGATGGCGCTGAAATTCAATCCATTCCTGGCCAATATAGTTGGGATTTTAAGTGGCAATTCACTAAAGAAGATCCAAAAGATGTAGTAAGTTTGTCAGCCAATAGTTCAACTTCGTCGGAAACTGATATTTCTAGAATTGTATCTCAAAACGGCATTGATGGTTTGGCTATTCTTATGTCCTACGCAAAAATTACTGAAGATAAATTCACCAATACAAAAGGAAAACAATTTGGTGATACTTCAGAAATCGTGGTGTCATTATGTGAAAATCCATGGCCACAATCTGTAACCGCATTTCCTGATGCGTATCTGCCTGATACCGAGTCGCCGTCGTTGTCATCCGCAATAAATGCTGAGATCACTGCGCTCGGTGTGCCAAAAATTGATTTCAATAATCAAACATTACACTATTCAAACTTCAGTATTCATTATTGTCGCGATCAAGGTAAAATTCATGATGAAAGTGATGATCTTCCAGCTCTTAAACCATTAGTATTCAATAATCCACCACATCCGGACACGATTAAAGAGTTTTTCTTTTCCCCGGCAATTCCAGGAAATAAAGATGTGATTGGCGTACGTGTGGAGAAAAATCTGAACCATATTCCGATTATGGAATGGTATAAACAACGTGGTTTTCAGGGGACTCCGACTCCGACCACTATTGCTGGTTTTCCTGCGTTGCAAGATGGACGAACTGTATATATTTCTGGATTGCACGCAACTCCGACTGGTGGAAGTGGCAATAATTTTGATAGTCCTACTATTTCAGTACTACGAACAAATGTATATGTCTTGTCGCGAAATCAAAATGCATCAGCAGTTACTGAAAATATCTTTAATCAAATTATCAAAAACTTTGAGTTGATGATAAATATCGTTGACCCGGGAAATGTGTGTTACAGCGATGTGAATTCAGCGTCTGGCGTTGTCGGACAATGGGATGCTACGGAAGCAATACTCTCGCTTTCCGGCGAATATTGTCATAAAGATTTAGATTGTAAAGGAAAAACCGTTGCTACTGGTACAACTGCTCGTTGTTCAAATACACTGAAAAAAGCGGCTCGTGATTTGCAACGCTTGTTTGATTTTGGCGCAATATCTACTGCGCTTGATTCCTATTATTCAAAACAATCAACCTATCCAACATTGAGTTCGGGTTCGTTTATTCCGGGGAAAACTGTTTCAACATGGAATTCATGGTCAGCAACATTAGGAAATAATCTAGCTACTGCATTACCAAAAGACCCGCTTAACATTATGACTGAATGTGCGGATGGTTCTGCTGAAAAAAGTACGTGTTGGAATGCTAATACCGCCACGTATGCGTGTCCTGTTTTATCTCATGTGTATGAATATAAAATGATTTCAGGAGGTCAATCGTATCAATTACGTACTGATTTAGAATTAGGAAGTGGTATGTATACTGATTATCCTTTGAATAATACGAAGTGGCAATTAGATAATGTGTGTAGTGGCGTGGTGTCAAGCGCCTCAACTGTTGCGGTTTGCGGAAATGGAGTAGTGGAAGTTGGTGAAACGTGTGATCCGCCTGGTATTCAAAAAACAGAAGAGTCATCATCAGGTAAGTTAGAAATAAAAACTCAAACTCAAAAATGTTCAGTTGCGTGTCAGTGGCAACCACTTGGTTCATTTTCCAAATTAGCGTGTGGAAATGGAGCTGTTGAATCAGTGGAAACATGCGACGATGGCGCAAAAAATGGAACGTACGGATTTTGTAATGCGGATTGTACGGCCGTTGTTGGTTGTGGCGATGGCGTATTGCAATCATTTCCAAATGGACCAGAGAAGTGTGAGGTGAGTAGATGTTCAAAATTATTGTCGATGGTTTGTGATCCAACTAAATTTAAAGGATGTAATGTTCTCACATCAAATGCATCTCAAGAAGTGCTATTAATTTGTTCAAAGACCAATGATAACGTGCCACAGTATTCGTGTGGCACGTGTGAAAAGCAGGGAACTATCTACGCACCAATCCAAAAAAATTCCTGCAACTGGGATTGTCGTGAATTTGGTCCAAATTGTGGAGATAAAATTGTGCAAACTCAAGAACAATGTGATGGAGATAAAACAGAATCCTGTGTGGTGTCGGGAGGAACAACTCCAGGA
>CAYVCS010000109.1:0-7675 GCA_964450455.1 uncultured Gammaproteobacteria bacterium
GGATTCGAAATGACGTGTGGGGTGGGGTCGAAATGACGTGTCCTTTATGCCCGAAATGATGTGTGGAAGTATAAAAAAAATACAAATAAGACACGGGATAAAAAAGCAACACAACGTACTCAAAGTTAAGTATACACAAAAAAAGCTCCGATGCATATCAGAGCTGTACGATATTAGGAAAATTCTTTCCCAACAAGTCCGTCAAAATCCAGTCCATGCGAGAGGTCTCTCAAAGGTCGCATTTTCCCCTGAACCGTTCGTTGTTCAAAAAGATTTGCGATAACAGTTCGCAGAGCTGTCGCAAGCAACTTATAATCATGTCTGACTAATTCACCGGTAGATGAAAGTGACGCACCAAAAAACTTCTTACTAAGCGCACCGCATGACGCGCGACACGCTACCCGATATTGTTGCTTCAGAGCATAACCTCGTAGCGCATTCTCGTCAGAAAGAGACACATCCACAATCACACGGTCAAGCCCACACCCCATAGCTTTTTCAAGTACTTGTGTAAAATCGTGTGCGCAGAAACCCCGTGTGTCACCGTTTTGCGTCATCGTGTTGCATACAAAAATTTTCGGAGCATCTGATTGCGCGAGTAAATCGGAAACACCACGAACTTTGAGCACCGGCAACAAACTGGTATGAACACTTCCCGGAGCGATGACAATCACGTCTGCTTCTTCTAATGCTCGTTTCGCTGGCTCACACACATAGGCATGCGCTGGCTCTATGGTAATATCAGAAACCATTTCATCGCCACGATAGTTATCAATAGTTGCCTCACCTTTGCGAACTTCACCATTGGCATATTCTGCTTGAATATGAATGCTCGCAAAAGTTACTGGCAGAACAACATGCTGAACACACAATAAATCAGACAAATGTCGTATGGCGGCGCCATAATCACCCGTATGAGTCGCGTGCATCGTAATCAACATATTGCCAATGGTATGACCGATAAAATCTCCGTAATCAAATCGGCTCAACAACAATGAACGTACACGATCAGGGTCCATTTCCGAAAGTGCAAGAATTGCTTTCAGAATATCCCCCGGCGGCAAAATACCATGTTGATCCCGAAGCCCTCCCGAACTTCCACCAGAATCAGCAACAGAAACAACAGCAGTCAACGAAACACGTGGCAGAATCTTTAACGCACGCAAAAGTGCGTAATGTCCAGTTCCACCACCAAGCGTCACAATCCGCATCAACTCCTGCATCTCTACCTCCACCTTTTCAAAGAACCTATAACTAGTATACACACATCATATAAACAAGTACATCATCCTCTAAAAAATTTATTCCCTTTAGGACGTACGCAAAAAATAAGTTGCTGGGATAAGTCTATCCCGTTTAAATCAGCTGTATCTGGCTCGAGCTCTGCATATCTTTTTAGATAAACTCCACCAGGATCACCATTACCAGGATCATCATTAAAAAGCCTTACAAGTGTCGGATTCCGAGCTATAGAAATAAACCCAAACATATGGTCATTATTTTTTGGTCGAACTACAATTCCCGCATTCTCCTTCACAAGTCGAGATAAACTCTTATCGTGAGCAAATATCACTTGAGCCGGACAAACATCTAAACCCAATTCATCTGTTTTTTCAAGAACTTCATTCATTGACACTATATCACTCTCCAAACCCAAATCAAGAGGGGTGAGTGAAACGATTTCAAGATTTTGTTCACTTGTTAAAACATCAAATTCATCATCACCCGTAGCATCAAATTGTTCAGATGTATATCCATATGAATAATAAAGTCCCTCCTGTATTAATTTTTCCTGTAGCGCACTAAAGCTCATTTCACCAACTGAAACCAACCGTTTTGTAATTTTTTTAAAGCCACCAAATTTAGGACGAGATGAAATATATATATAAGACATTTCTTTGGATGAGATATATATATTAGACATTTCTTTGCATGATTCTGATATTCTACTAAATAAATTCGGTTCTAATTCTCCGACATAAACCACTGTATCATGCGTAAGTTGACTAGATGTCAATGCAACCTGTTGTTCTGAACAGTTAAAAATAATTGACATATCTCTCGGTATTTCTCCCAGCGTATTTCGTAACCGTAGTAAACTAACTATCCGATTTAATTTAAGATAATTTTCGTATTTAATTGGCATATCAATTTCATACAAAAACTTCAATTCTTTTTTTGATAATTTACTTCCTTCTTTTACTTTTTTTTCAATAATGTTAAAAAACTGCTCATCCCTAAAAAAGTCTACGAATTTTGGGTCTGAACGAAGCCGAAAAACTTTGCCATCGTAAAAAACAAGAGTATTTTCATTTATAAATTCAGTATTATTAGCAAATTGATCTGGTAAACAATCGAACATTATTGCCACATCTAATTCAAGATCTCTCTTTTCAAATATTTGACCTGTCACCAACATTAATTCGTTCTCTACTCTATCCATTTCAAAATCCGTTCCTTCTATAGGTTCATCAACTTTATACAACCATCTAAGGTCATCTTTAGACAGCACGACAGATGGATTTTTAACTATTTTATTAATTCGCTCCGCATTATCAAATTTTTTTGTATTCAATGCATCTGCTCTCATAAAAAGAACACCACTTCTTAAACGTCGTGCACCTTCAGGTAGAAAATCTTTCTCGGCGTATTCATCATCATCATCATCTTTCTCCTTATCAGAGATAAAAAGTGCACGAGTATTTGGTCCTATATCATTATATGATAGTGCTAATTCATGTGGTTCCGCTTCGCACAGTTGAGCTACATCTTCAAGAGTGTTCCGAGCTTTCATTATTCGCTTAGGATCATACTTTATTTCCTTGACATAAATATTATATAAGCTAAAACGATTCATCTCGTCGTCAATTTCCTGATATAAATAACTAATTTCACCTGTCGATAATTTCTCACCTCGCTCAACTTTGTCTTTAATTAATAGAGCATATGGAAAAAGAATGCGTCCATCTGCTACATAATCTCGGCCTTTTTGTAGAATCTGTATACGTGAATCCAATTCATCATATCTATTTTTATATTCACTTTCATCAACAACATCCACTCCTGAATCGTGAAATACATAGAGATACTCTAAATCATCTTTATCGAGTTCCTCTCCACGACTTATTTTTTCTTCCAATTCAGTGGTACGTGGAAAAAGCATACATGCACACATAAGAGTCAGTTCCGATAAATTTATCAATGAACCTCTTTCACAGAGATATAACAAATTAACTTTTTCACTCCGCATCAGTTCTTCACCTCGATTCCACTTCTCTTCAGTTGATGTTACACATTCAAAAAGAATACGTTCATGAACAGGAATAAACTCAACAAAAGTTTGATTTTGCATTGACCATATTGACAAAATATGCTGGACGTCGCGCTCTGTCAGTTCTTCACCGCTATTCAATTTGTGTTCAATGTTATGTGTAATTTGAAATAAAATTTGCTTATCCAGTGATATGTCACGTTTTTGTAACAATTTAGCAATTCTAGGATCCCTTCCATTCCCAAATCCCTCAATCTCACCATCAAATTCATATAAAAAACGAAGCTCGTCCGTCGTGAACGGTTCATTATTTTTGTCTTGTTTGACAAGTTGGGTTAGACGGCGCATGTCGCTCATCTTTTTACGATATATGTCAGCTTCAGACCCGAATTCTAAAAGCTTTTTTTCGAGTGTTTCCTCCATGATTGGTTCAAGCTCCTGTTCCGGAAAAATACCCCGAATTTCTTGGATACAATTACCATCCATAGCAATCGCGATACGTGGATTGGTTGGCTGATCTTTTGCATCGTTTGAATAGAACGCATAAAAATCACCCCTTTGTATTTGTATATTTGCAGTCTCCCGGCCCGCGATACACCAACCCGTACCCTTGTTTTGAAGAGAGTCGTAGAGTTTTTCAGCGTCCTTTTTTTTGTTATGACGATATTTCACCCATTCGCCATTGATTTCTTCATGATTTTCAAGTGTTGCGGCAAGGTATTCTTTAATAAGTTCCGCATACAGCGTGGGAAATTTTTTTGTAAATTGCTGTTCTAGTTCGGAGTCTGTTAGGTTTGATGAGTTTTTAACTTGTTCGTAAATATCAAGAATACGTGCAAGGGGTTCGCGGTAGATGTCGGGAAACTTTGCAACAGTTGAGTTGGTTCTTTTTTTGAATTCACAGCGTTTTTTGTCTAATTGAGAAAGTTTGGTTATGTTTCTCCATATAAGGTATTTAAACCATGGTGGATACATGGCACCACTTGAGGTGAGATAGTTCATCCATGCGTTGAGCGACGCTTTTTGATCCCCGACTGCCACATCAATCATCTGTTCTCTAACATGTGGAGGTATACTATTGGTTGGAGCACCATGCTCATCAACCATTTCCTGGCCACGCTCTTCAGCAAGACGTTGCTGAAGTTCAAAATAGCTTTCAGGAAAATTCTGGCGTTTGATAATTAATTCATCATATATGGTACTACGTGCCATATCAAGATATCGTCTCCGCTTTTTTTCGTCTGGATGAAGAAATACCCGCCCCATACGTTCTATATAGATATCAATTTGCTCGGTCGGATCGTTTGGTACTTTTTTTCCCGTTTGTAGTTCATGATATAAAACAGCACGTTTCACTTCGGGTGATGTATGAAGATCAGGATGTTTAAGATGGAGAGGGTGTTTTTTCATAGTTTTCTCAAGTATAGCACACAGTATATTCCAAAACAAAATAATACTACATCATTGACGATTTTAGATTGACGAGTTACGATTTTAGATTGTTGATTTAGATTTTAGATTGTTGACGACGTAAATCTAAAATCTAAAATCGCCAGCGTCAATCTAACATCGCCGACGTAAATCTAAAATCTAAAATCACCAATCCCCTATCTCTTCGCTACTCTATGGTCCTGAACTGTCAAATATTCCGTTTTTCCCTCATTCACCATTCCCAATTGTTCAATATAATATTCTATATTTTTTGTTGATTGCAATGACGCAACAGATAACTCCAATCGTTGATTTTCTCGTTGCAACACTAATGTGCGATTCTCTAAATCTTTTATGACAAATCCTTTTGTCGCTATCATATTTACTTGCCACACATACAAACAGATTACAACTAACAGCGCACCAATAACACCAAACGTCACAAAAGATGGGGTGCTTTCAGCTCCATCAGAATTTTGATGTTTGTGCGCATATGCGCGACGTCTATGTATGTGTAAAAGCGGTGACATAATGTTCTGAAATATTATTTTTTGAAGTTCAGTATAGAAATTTTTTTCTCTCACTTTTTGCGAGCGACGCGCATTTTTGCACTCCGAGATCTCGGATTCTCCCGAACTTCTTCTTCGCTTGCAATCAGCGGACGTTTTGTTAGTACTTCCAACTGTTCTGATTCTCGAAAAATATTTTTTACAATTCTATCTTCTAACGAATGAAAACTGATGACAACAATTCGTCCGTTGCGAGACAAAAGTTCAATCGCTTGCTCCAAGCCGTTTTGCACTGCAGATAATTCATCGTTTACTGCAATGCGTAATGCTTGAAACACACGCGTCGCTGGATGAATTCCCCCCGAATGTCGTCCACCGATTACCGCAACGAGTTGCAATGTAGTTTCAATCGCGGACAAACGTCTTTTCGCAACAATACTTTCTGCAATTACGCTCCAACGTCTATCTTCACCATACATCCTGATAATTCTTCCTAACTCATGTTCAGAATAGGTGTTGATAATTATGGATGCCGTTAATTCTTGACTCACGTCCATCCTCATATCTAGTGGTTCATCGCGTTGAAATGAAAATCCTCTTCCTCTCTCATGCATTTGTGGCGACGACCATCCCAAGTCAAAGAGAATTCCCTGAACTGATTCATTCTGTGTAGGAAGCAGTGACGCCAATTCTCGAAAATTTCCTTTGACGAGGATTTTTTTGGTTGTATATTGTGAAAGAAATTCGCTCGCTCGCATTATTGCTTCTTCATCTTGGTCAACACCAAACAATGTTCCTGATTCGCCAATTACGCCACATAACAATTCCGCATGTCCCGCATCCCCTAATGTTGCATCAATGACGATATCACCCTTCTTGAGCGCAAGCATGTCAATCACCTCGCGTGCCATCACGCTAACATGTCGTGTCATACACCCAAATTAAAAAGATCTGCGGCAATTGTGACGCTTTCTTTTTCCGTCTCTTTCTTATATTTTTCCCATGCTTCTGAATCCCAAATTTCTATTCTGTTATATAAACCAACTACCACAGCTTTTTGTGTGATACTCGCAAATGTTCGTAAATAATCTGGCAACATCACACGACCTTGCGCATCAACCATAACTTCCATCGCTCCAGCCAACATAAAGCGCGCAAACGCACGTGATTGCTGATGTGAAAATGGCATTTCAGCTAATTTCATGGCAACTTTTTTCCATTCAGCTTGTGTATACAAAAAAAGTGAATTATCTAATCCACGAGTAACGATACCTAGCTTCCCCAACAACTTTCGAAATTTTGGTGGGATAGCGAGGCGCCCTTTTTGATCTACGCTGTATTGATATTCACCTATAAACATATTTTTGGAAAGAGAGAGACGACAACGTTCCATACAGTATCTCTGAAACATTTTCGTTTTTTTCTTTCGTATGTAGACAGAAAGCCCCGTTTTGCAGAATGCGTTATCAAGAAAATGACTATGCGGGCTCACGTACCAGTCGTGTCAAGAAGTTAAGCAGAGTTGAGGATTGCTTTTCTTCTCAAATGAATCGCGTACGATTCGACTGTCCAGCCAGTTGGCATGAGCAGGGACACCTATAATACGTGTTACCTGCATCGCCACATTTTTGATACACATGTGCTTGACGGGGCTTCGTGTCATCTGTAGGTCAGGATTGTGAATTACCTTCTTGAGAGGCCACATCTATGGGGGTCGTTTTCAGGCGACAATTGAGATATGGTAACTCATTCACAATGATCTGATGGCTCCCACTATTCCCCACATTTCACCACTACTCCTCTATTCTAACCCACCACTCTACACAGGTCAACACTCGGTTATCCACAGGCCGTATTTTAGCTTATTAGATAATTAGCTTGTTAGCTTTTTAGATAGCACCAACACCCTAATAAGCTAAAAAGCTAGCTAAGCTAGGTATTAGGAATTAGCTTCTTAGCTTTTTAGGAAACGCCAGCGCCAACGCCCTAAGAAGCTAAAAAGCTAGTTCCTAATGCCTAGAGCCAAAGCTAGTTCCTAATACCTAGCTTAGTTAGCTTATTAGATAATTAGCTTGCTAGCTTTTTAGGACGTAATCAATAAAAAATCCCGACCTACTGACGTAAGTCGGGACACAGCACGATACTCTACAGTACAATACGCTACACCGCAGTACTATACATTACGTGACGCTACAAGAGCAGACACCACAACACAAATGTATTGATATCATTTTTTCACATCAATGTCAACGTTCCTGACTTTAGGTTCGCTCACGAGCGTTTTAGGGGAATCAACGTCCTAAAAAGCTAAGAAGCTAATGCCTAGCTATCTAGCTTTTTAGATAATTAGCTTTTTAGCTTATTAGGAAACGCCAACGCCTAATAAGCTAAAAAGCTAGTTCCTAAAACCTAGAGCCAAAGCTAGTTCCTAATGCCTAGACAGTATTTGCTGATGACGTTGTGG
>CAYVCS010000110.1:0-1994 GCA_964450455.1 uncultured Gammaproteobacteria bacterium
CATTTTAAATTTCCTGATGGTTTAGGGAGAGTTCCTTCAAGACCTTTTGATGAATTGGATAAGTAATAGAGATGTATCGTTGGTTCTAAAATACTATCTTATATGGATAGTATTTTTTTTGTATGCTAAATGAATATTTGTAACACAGAGTATTTGGATAGATGAAAAGTTATACACAGATATGATTTTTTTTTGTAGAAGATTTTTGATTGTTGTGCTATACTTACATTAATCACATCCAATTTGGATGGTTAATTATACTATATATATGTCAAATATGATGAGCGATTCACATCTTGATGAGTTTATTATCAAAGTACTTTCGGCAAGTGGAATGGAAAATTTATCTGAAACGAATAAAAATGCGTACATTCCACAGTTAAAAGAAGAATTAGAACTGCGACTCGGAGTTGCCTTGATGCCAGAATTAACACCTGAAGAGGGTGAGGAATTTGCCGCTATGATGGAAAATGAGGAATCTGATCCCCAAAAATGGGAACTTTTTTGGCGTTCCGCAGTTCCTGATTTTGACCAGAAAGTGCAAAACGTGTGTTATAATTTTGGACAAGAAATGAAGGGAATTTTAGCAACTACATAAACATCATAATATGCCAAAAACTACACAAACACAAACAAATAATTATATTGCTGAAATTAAAAATTTTTCTAAAGAAATGGAAAAAGAACATAGAGTCTTAGGTTTGAAAATGAGAGAATTAATTGATGAAATTAAAAGTTTTGCAATCAAGAGTTCGACAATTGCGAGAATGAAAAATCAGCGTTCTAAAAAATAACATAATTAATTAGATTTTTTTGAAAACTAAAACTTAACTTTTTCATTATGCGAAAAGAAAATCATGGATTATTGCCTAGAGTCAACTTTGGTGAAGATGAAGATGAAGATGCTGAAGCGGGTGATACATCTTTAGGTGAAGATATTTTTGATAAAGCGGCGAAAATAAAATCTCACGAAAAATTGGATTTGCCACCGATTGATTTTGCTGTGGATAGGCCTGAAAGCGAATCATTGTATGAATTAGCTGATAGATTGGAGGAAGAACGACAAAAATCAAGAGAGCGTCGTCAAGAAACGGCAACTGTTGCGCTTGATGTAATTGATGAAGCGAAAAAATTGCATCTTGATCCTGCTTATTGGGTAGGCGGTGATGAGATTAGAACTCCGTTGCCTGACGGTAAAATTAAGATTGAGCGTCGTGTGGTAGAGGTTATTGATGCTGTTGATGAACTAACGCGTCGCGAGATGGAAGTTGAAGCGAAAATGGAAAGAAATACGGAAAAACTTCGTATGTTGTATTCTGCGCTTGAACGTATTCGTGCGCATGCGGATAAATTTGATCCTGCTCGGCTTGCATGGGTGGAAAAAAGCATTCGTGAGGCGCATAAAGGAAATGAACGACACGCGGGGTTAAATGCTAAAGGAACATTTGAACTTAAGGATGATGCAACTTCGCAAAGTCAACAAGAAGGTATTCCGACTGATGAACTCATAGCGATGTTAAGTGAATCGTATGTCAGTGGAAAAGAAACTCACGAACGAGATGGAGAAAAAATGGCATTAGAAGCAGAAATCGCTCGTCAACGTCAATTGTTGGATTATTTGAATGCACGCAGACATGAATCAGAAGAAATGGATGTATATCATATTGTGGTTGAGGGTCGGGATGTGACAGGCGCCATGGATGCAACACCGTCTCTCATCAGGAGACGAGAAGATTTAGATGAAAAATTTAAATTGAAACGAGGTGATAGAGGAAGTACTAGAGATAAGGCACATGATTTGATGGAGCATTTAGCTGAAGAAGCATTAATAGCAATTGCGACATTGAGAAAAAAAGTAAAAGAATTAAGTGCAACTCCGGTAGACGTGAATCCACATCAGGAGTTGATAGATTATTTGCGAAAGCATAGTCGTGGTTATGAGGAGGTGCGTGGAGAGGCGGAAAAATGGCGAAAAGAAGTTGAAGCGCGAGCTG
>CAYVCS010000111.1:0-3541 GCA_964450455.1 uncultured Gammaproteobacteria bacterium
CATATTTCAATTATATTGTTCAGTGTATTAGCGCTGACTCATGTAGTTTTGAGCTTTGAAGGTGATTTATATCGTGGATTTTTTGGAGATGCTTTACGTTTGAACGGCGCATGGATATGGATATTAATGGCGTGTGGCGCATGGATTTTAACATTAGCGCTTGATTCGTACGCGATGCGTTTGTTTGTAGTGCGAGTACAAACTATAGTTGCGCTGTTTGCATCATTGACAAGTGTTTCGGCGCAATTCTTTCCAAATTTTTTTGGTATAACAATTGGAATTGAAGGGTTGCACGGAAGATTGATAGGAGTTTTTGGAAGCTCTACCTATTTAGCCGCGTATTTACTGACATCATTGTTTTTCGCGTTTACCTTAATTCAGTATGAAAAAAAACGAACAGGAAAAATTCTTGCGTTAATTGCAACGTTTGGTATTGCAATAACACTGTATCTCACTGATACACGAGGCGCGTATGTTGGTTTCGTATGTGGACTTCTGATGATGTGCGCGATGTATGCTAAAAATTATTTTGTGCGCTATGACAATGTATTTCGTTTATGCGGTTTGATAGTAGCAGTATGTATTGTGGTAGGAGTGTATGTGCTTGCATTTCTCCCTCGCCCATTGCAATCAACATTTGTAGCGCATCCGCTCTATTGGTTTGATAAAATTGGAGATGAAGCGGGTATATCAACACGGCTGTTGTTGTGGGATTCAGCTCTACAAGGGTTACAGGCACGTCCGTTGTTTGGATGGGGAAGTGAAATGTATGAAATCGTTCATGATCGTTTTTATCATCCTGAACTTTTTAAATTTGGCGCTCAAGAAACATGGTCTGAACGAGCTCATAATCAACTATTTGAAAATGGGTCAAATTTTGGTCTGATTGGATTGTGCTTATTTGCACTTTTCATACTTTCTCCACTCCTCTCGCCTCAAGGAAAAAGCGATGAATATAGGAAAATTTCGCCTATGCTTGCGGGAATTTTTTCCGCTTATTTTGGTTTTACCTTGTTTGCATTTGATATGCCACTTTTGCTTTTTCATCTATGCGTTGCGTGCGCTTTACTTTGCGCAACATATGAAAGTCCTGAACATAGAATATCGTTAAAAATAAGACACAGACATGTTGTAATGTTAGTTTTTTTGGTTGTTGCAATGTATATCAGCATTATCGCTTTTATGATACCGATACGTGAAGCATATTTGGTAGAAAAAACTCGTAATGCGTTTGAACGTGGACAATACCAAACATATTTACGTTTATTGAAGGAAACCTTGACGCGTGATTCGTTTGTGAGAGTTGATTCCCTAAAACTTTTAATAGATGATGTGGTAAATAATGAATTTTTGTTATCTAACGTTGGCGTCAAAGCCGGATTGCCTATATTACTCCACGGACTTGATTCCTATATACTACAACATGGTGAACGCTATGCCCTTGTTCTGCGACGCGCGCAATTGCTTTCATTGTCTGCTCAATATGTTAATCGTTCCGAGTTTGAAACATTTTCTCATGCGAGTTTTGATCGCGCTCGAGAATTGTCTCCTCATAGACAAACCGCAGATATTGGGGAGATAGAACTGTATTTGGCACTTCATGATGTTGTCGGAGCACAGAAATCGCTTGCTCGTTTGATTGCGTCAAGTCCGAATCATAGGGAAGTATTATGGCTGAAAGCGCTTGTTTTGCATGCCAAAGGAGATTTCAAATTAGCTGGAAAAAGCGCGGGAGAAGCAATTCGCGCTGGATTAGTTTTGAAACTTTACAACAAAGAAACGTTTGAATTCGTTCTATCACTTCTCGAATCAGCAGAAGATTATCAAGGAGCAATACTTTTTTTACGCAGAATTCTTCATGATAGCGCTTCCGAACGACAATATGCTCAATACGCGACAGGATATAATTATTTGCGACTTGCCTATGTATTATTTAATACAGGAAAGATGAATGAGGCGCGCTCTGAAGCGGTTATTGCGTTAGGGAAAGACGCGACGCTTGCTCCACAAGTACATGAATTAACACAAAGAATTTTGAACTATGAACTATGAACTGTGGTATAGAGTGACACAATGGACTTCGCGATTCACCGTAATGATGATTCCTTTGATTGTCATTCCCTATATTCTTTTTCCTTACATTTTTTCAAAAACACTTTTCTTGCATGCAATGACAATTCTGCTCGTAGGATTATTAGTTGTGTTGTTGGAACATCCTGACATGCGAAAACGATTTCGTATAATCCGCACACGTCGTGTTACTATGCTATTGTTTTTGTATGTTATCGTCTCTATCATCTCAACTTTTTTTGGTGTTGACCCGTCATATAGTTTTTGGGGAAATGAAGAACGTGGAATGGGACTCATCACATTGATTGAAATTTTTGTGTGGTTTGTAGCCATCAGATTAACGCATACAACTGAAAAAGATTATACGTCTTTGTCGCGTGTTATAGTTGGTTCAGGAATTTTCGTTTCAATCATTGCGCTGTTACGTGTTGTGGGGATTTCTTTATATGGAGTAGATACAGGTGGAAGAATTGCGGGAACATTAGGAAATCCTATTTTTTTGAGCGGTTGCGCTTTGTTGTATATTTTTTTTGGAGCGCGTTCGTATTGTGTAGAAAAAAATAGAATTCTACGGTTTGTAAGCGTGCTATGCGTAGTCATATCGATAGTAGTTATAACGATTTCGCAAACTCGAGGGTCAATGCTTGGGTTGATTGTTGGTATTATTGTTTTTTTGATGAACGTAGCAATGTTCACCACTACAAAAAAAATACGCATGCGAGTAGTTTCGCTACTTCTTATCTGCGCGTGTATGATTCCACTCATGTTTGTATTTCGTCCCTATGTAATAAAAATAGTCCCGTCACTTGCTCGAGTACTTGCAACTGAAGGTTTTAATGATACATCATTCGTCACACGTTTCATGAT
Source organism: uncultured Gammaproteobacteria bacterium (assembly GCA_964450455.1). Classification (GTDB taxonomy): domain Bacteria; phylum Patescibacteriota; class Patescibacteriia; order Magasanikbacterales; genus CAYVCS01. The sequence goes on from CAYVCS010000111.1 coordinate 2,938, forward strand.
TTGGAAAAGTGGTTTGAGAGGGTTTTACGAGCGACCATTATTTGGATGGGGTGGAGAAGGATTTATATCAGCATTTGATAGTCATTACAATCCTGAACTTTTGAAATATGGTTATAGCGAAACACGAGTTGACCGCGCGCACAATATTGTTGTTGAATTGTTGGTTACTGGCGGAATAATTGGATTATCTGTGTATGTCGCATTATGGATAGTGGTGATTTTGCATATTCGCAAGAATAGAGAGTTGCATTATGTAGTAAAATCCTTATTGATTGCGACGATTTTTGCGTATCATACACATTTGATGTTTGCCTTTGATACGCATGCATCTCTACTATTATTGGTTGCGTTACTTATATTTGCGGATTCGCAAACTGGTATCCCGTCTTTTTCTGCTCGTAGAATTCGTCCGATATGTTGTATGATTCCAGTGTTTTCTTGCGTGTCCATCTATTATTTTGTGGTATCTCCGTTTATTGCATCAGCTATATTGGTTGATGCTATTTCATTATCTTCGTCAAAAAAATATTCTGAATCGTTATCAGCAATTGAACAATCGCTTCGGTGGTATTCCCCATACGTTACAGAAACACGCTATCAATAT
>CAYVCS010000112.1:0-5470 GCA_964450455.1 uncultured Gammaproteobacteria bacterium
TACGACATATTCAAAAGACACTTCATGTAGACGTATGGAACGCATATATGTTTCTGGTTCAACAGTTCCGAAATGTGTCAACTCGTTTGTGCGAGCCCGATGAAGAACCATCACCCCACAAGGATTTGGTCGGACAGTTCATCGTCTGCTATGTAGCGCCATCGTGCTATCTATTTATGGAGGACTACATAGTTCTTGATATCGTCTTTTTAGACGAAGCAGTATTTGATACCAACAAACAAGCAGCTCTTTAAACCTCCACGTCCCACGGGACGTTTTTTTGTACCATTTTTTAGCTAGGTTTCAGATACCTAGCTTTTTTGATGAATGATTATGCGGTTACATTTTTAAAATGTTTGATGTTTGCTGTATGAAGTTCTATGTTAAGCACAATTGCGATAACATCAATACGTATAAACATATCGTTTAATTGATATGATGCAACATACAATCTACACGCTTTCATGACTTTTTCTAATTTTTGAGGAGTCGCAGATTCAAATGGTTCACCATGTACAACATTAGTTTTCGCTTTCACTTCAACAAAAATGATTGTTTCTTTATGTTCTGCGACAATATCAATCTCACCATATCGCGTCCAATAATTTCGCGCGCGAATCACATATCCTTTTTGAACCAAAAAGTGAACAGCCAACTGTTCACCTAAGCGTCCAATGGATTGCGACATATTATCTCCCTTGTTTTGGTAAATATTTTGCGCGATCTAATGTTACCGAATGTTTTTGATGTTCTGCGGGATATATCTTATACGCGATATGCGCTCGACGAATAATCCAACCAATACAACATAGTGCAATCAATAAAAACCAAATTCTTCGGGAAAAAAACGGAGTTCGTTCATAATTAATCCATATCCATATGAGTTCCAGTATTCCTAACACCACAAGCGGTTGAACAAACACACGCATTTGTCCTTTTTGTAATGAGTTGAATTGTGGACGACGCGATATATATTGCAAACCAATTCCACTAATAATCAAAAGTACACAAAAAACTGCAAGTCCTATAAGCGTAACGTTTCGTATCACCGCATCGCTCTGCGCCCAAAAAAACCAACTGAAAATTTTTGTGAGATCCATATTCATTATTTATTGTTTATTGTTTAATGAGTATAAGTCCCCAATAATACGGCTGGATGGATACTATGTCAACTTGTTTCAAATTGCTCGCGCAAAGTGCCATTTCTAAATCCAATGGACTAAAAAAATATTTGTGTAACGCAGTATACGGACATCCTTTTCGCACATCAAAATCAATGATAATCATACGTCCCCCCTGTTTCAAAAGAGACGATGCGTTTGCGATAGCAATTGTTTTATTACGAATTTGATGAAGTGTGTTGATACATACGACCACATCCATACTTGTTTCTGCGATAGAAATAGTCGCCCGCTGTGTGATATCAGCGCAGACATATTCAATTCTCTGCGCATAAATCCCAAATACATTTCCACGAAGCGCGTCTAATTTCGTTTGTTGCACATCAAGTGCATATAACCTTCCACGCGCCCCAACCGTTTGCGCAATAGGCAAAGCATAATGTCCACCAGTTGAAACACCAACCTCAAGAACTGAATCACCTTCATGAATTTGAGCAATACGAATCACTGTTTCAGCATGTAAATGATTCACTGTTGTTGAACGTGTGATGTGCATACTCATTTAAGCGATCCAAATAATGGCGTGAGCAATGCTATTACTATTCCCTGTATCAAACCAGTTGCCCATAATATCCCAATCGCGCACACAACTAATCCCAAAAATTTATAAAACTGCGATGAACCTCCGCGTAAATTTGCTTCAGCCCAAGGAATTTCTCCAAACATATGGAAAAATGCATCTGCCTTGATAACCATTAAAACCCCGATAACGAGAACGACGAGTCCATATATAACGCTCATACGATAGATTATAGTTTATTAACAATTAGATTATTAGACAAACAAAAAACATTTCAAACACACTCAACTAATGTAAATTACCCACAGGAATCCCTACCCACAATGAAACAATTTTTTTGATTTCTTGTGGCGTAACTTTTGGACGTCCCTCTTTTTTCGTCAACGTTCTTTCAATTGCTTGAATTTCGGAAACTAATTCAATTTCTTTTTTTCGTAATCGTTCACGTTCTGGTAATGTCAGATGTTCTGTCTCTTGTTGTTTGATAGTTGCAAGTTCATCTTTCATTTTCATCAATTCTATAGGACATTCATCAAATTCACATCGCGCTTTATATGATGCATGGTGCAAAAGCGCCACAGCTGATTCAGGAGCCGCATGTTCACGAACATTCACCGTTGCCGATGCTTCATCAATCAAATCAATCGCTTTATCCGGCAATCTACGATTCGTAATATATTCATGCGATAATCGAACTGCCGCTTGAATCGATTCATCGGTAATTTCAACATTATGATATTCTTCATAGTTCATTTTTACACCTTTTAAAATTTCTATTGCTTCCTCAACTGTTGGTTCATCAACTGTTACTAATTGAAATCTACGTTCAAGTGTTTCATCTGGTTTAATAAATTCTTCAAATTCTTTAATTGTGGTAGCACCTATCAATTGCAAATCGCCTCTCGCGAGCGCTGGTTTTAACACATCAGTAAAATTCACAGCTCCTTCTGTCCCTTTTGTTTGTACGAGTGTATGAATTTCATCAATAAATAAAATGATGGAGCGATTCGCCGCCTGAATTTCAGAAATAAGTGTCTGTGCGCGTTTTTCAAATTCTCCACGATATTTTGTGCCAGATAACAAATCAGCGATATTTAAGACCCATATTTTTTTTCCACTCAAATTTGTAGGAATATCATTCGTCGCAATCTTAAGCGCTAATCCTTCAACAATCGCTGTTTTCCCAACGCCAGCAGGGCCAATTAACAAAGGATTATTTTTTGTGCGACGCGATAAAATATGAATTACACGGTCAATTTCATCACTTCGTCCCACTACGGCATCAATCTGTCCTTCAGCCGCTTTTTTCGTCAAATCAAATCCAAACGGAACTCCATCAGCATTTTTCTTCATTCTATGTAAAAATTCAAAATCCAAAGCTCCAGTTTTTATTACATACATCACCACAAATATCACCATTCCCAAACCAAGAATAATATACACAAACGCGCTATACGGGCCAAAATCAAGAGTTGCTAGCATAGAAAATAAAATGTATCTTACGGAATAATATCTTTACAGAGTATACCATACTACGGTTTTTTTTCACAATTTTTCAATCAATTACAAATGGTAGACCATGTTTGAATATATATTTCAGTCGCACCTCGTCAATGCTGATGTTATGTATAATACTCATAAGAATATTCAATACGCCGTCATGGGTGACGACAATGATAGGATATTCTAAAGCATGTTTTTTAATGAACAATAACCCTTTATTTACACGAGCAATAAATTCTGTCAAGGATTCACCACCTGGTACATCAGAATCTTGTAAAAATTGACCTTCAGGAGTCCAGCAATGCGGAAATCGTAGTATGGATTCTTCTTTCATAAGACCTTGCATTTCTCCCAAATTTCTCTCCATCAATAAAACACACGAAACGACATGTTCTATGTTCATTGTTTCTGCAATGATATTCGCGGTCTGCATTGACCGACCGAGTGACGAAGTGATTATTAGCTGAAATGATACACCTTTCAAATGATGTGCCGATTCATTTGCTTGAGAAATACCCAAAAAAGTTAACGCCGAGTCCAAATGCCCTTGCGCTTTTTTTTGAAGATTCCAAACCGTTTCTCCATGTCTAATAAATGCAACAGGATGTTGAAAATAAGACATATTGATATGTATTTAAAATATGTATAACAATAGATAATCATCAAATACGACTATACGTGAAAACCAACAACACATCAAGCTGAAGCAATAGTAGTGTAAAGTCTGTGTATGTAGGAGTCTGACACCTACCATGTTAAGCTAGAGAATACTTAATAAAAAAAATCTGACTCATCTTGTGAGTCAGATTCAGATGCATCAATCAAAACCGATAGTTGACGCCCCTACCGCCATAATGATCGCTCCGACCCAACGATTTTTTGCACCGTGTTCATGTAGAACGTAATATCCAAGAATCAGTGAGAAAATAACTGAAGTCCGTTTGAGCGCTCCTACGTATGCGGCAAGTCCGTATTGAAATGATGTCCAAAATAGAATGATTGAAACCGTCAACAAAATCGGATTAATAATGAGCGATATGATGTGTCCGTTATTCACTAATCGCCATGCGTGTTCAGATACAGTCTTTAACAATCCCACAGCGCCACAAAATAACAAAATACATGCTGGTGGAAACAAGAACGAATGCACTCTAAGTGTGGTGAGTTTGTCAAAATTAATTGCAATAGCACCACACACTGCCGCGAGCAATGCAATTTGTATTCCGCGATTACGAAACAGCATCGCCCATGGCGCAAAATATTTTGCATAATCACCTGCCCACGCAAGCCACGATGGCCTTTGCCAAGGAACCTTTTCCCCTTTTGCATTCATAACATATACCGATTCACCAAAAGCAAACAAATACATGCCGACAGCGAGCAAAAGAAGTCCCCAATATCCGTATACACCTGGCCATTCCCTAAGAATAAACCACGAGGGAATGAGCACTACCATCGGTTGCGTTGCAGAGATTGGACCAATCAATGAAACATCACCATATTTGAGTGCTTTGACTGTTCCAAACATAATGATGACGTTGAGTAAACTAGTAGCTAACAACGACCAAAAAACTGCTGACTCGCCTATAAACCATCCATCAATTTGTGGTGGATCAAACGCATACGCTAATATCATCAACAATGCACCTGAACCAAGACAATTGACGGTGGAAACACATTCGTCAGGAGCATTTTTGATCAACATTTTCTTGTTAATTATGTTGTAAAGAGCCTGAAGAAACGCGCCACACAGTACCATAACGAATCCTTGCCACTGCATAGTTCCTCCTGTATAGCCAGTTCTCAAAAAGTATGCGTGTTTTTCTAGTATATGTCAATGCGCTTCGATTGATAACTTAACTTTTGTCGTTTCATCCACACATCACTCTACACATCATTGTGAGCCACTACCACATCAACGTCATTTCGGACACTCACCCACGTCATTTCAACCGTGGTGAGGAATCTCGTCCACGTTCCCACCATCACGAGATCTCTCGTTGCGACATACGACGACGTAAAGTAAATACGTCATTTCGAATCCCTCGAAAGGGTGAGAAATCTCGTCAGCGTCCGCTATCACGAGATCTCTTCCGCGTCATCTCGCAGAAGGCGAGTGCGCGGATCCGTGCGACCCGACTTTAGTCGGGGATGTCTCGGACGTTGCGACTCGAGATGACATGGTGGTAGGTGTCAGACACCGGTGCCAGACACCCACCTGACTTACCTAGGCGGGGTTTGGGATTTTGATTATGAGGAGACGGGC
>CAYVCS010000113.1:0-6568 GCA_964450455.1 uncultured Gammaproteobacteria bacterium
CGTGCGTCAGATAGTTCACCCAACTATCCAAACTATTTTTTTGATCAGTGATAATTTGTTCTCGTTTTTGTTGTTTAAATTCTTCGTCTATCTCCGTAGTTCCATGACCGAGATTCCTCGCGATGCGCTGTTCCAAAAGAAATGCGGATTCAGGCACATCCTCTGGTTTGATGACATACTGTGTATGGTAGATTTCTTTGATACGTTGCAGTACTCGCGGATCATCGCGATGACCGCGATGCACACGCTCAAGCACCTCCATCCAATCCGAAATCTTGAGAGCAGGTTTCACATGCGTTTCCTCGCCCGCACGAATTCTACGAGCTTGCTCATTCAAAACTGGTTGCGACGTATGGAGTTGTGAATTTTTTCGGTGGAGAAATTGTGCACCGTTCTTTGCCATAGGTAGGGTTGTTAGGTACTGCTAGTATAGCATATCTGGGTGTTGTGGGAACAGATAAAATTTAAAAAGGAAATCAAAATATTAATGTTGTTCTAGGAGTTAACTTTTTAGGTTGATATTTTTTTTAGAAATATTTGGAAGTATGTGTTAGATATTTTGCAAATAAGCTACGATTTAGATTATTCCCATTTATTGATATATTCTATCGCCGCGAGTGCGGCAGTTGCTCCTTGTCCTGATGCGATGACAATTTGTTGATAGGGGATGTCAGTTACATCTCCTGCCGCAAAAACTCCTTCTATATTTGTGCGACATAATCTATCTGCAATGATATTTCCTGATGGAGTTTTTTCAATCAACGATGCAAACGATGATTGAGGAGTCATACCAATATGCACAAAAATTCCTTGCACGTCTATGGTGTGTGATTCGTTATGTGCATTGGTATATATCAATTGTTGAACTTTGGTATCGCCGATAATTTCTGTTGTTGTTGCTTCAGGAATAATAATCACGTTTGATTTTGCTTTTAGTTTATTAATGAGGATTGTGTCGCCTCGAAATTCTTTATATTTGATGAGAACATAATGTTGTGTTGCAATATCAGCCATCATCAGCGCTGATTCAAGGGCGGAATTTCCTGTTCCTATTGTCGCGGTAATTTTTTTCTTGAATAATGGTCCGTCGCACACGGTACAATAGGTAACTCCTTTTTGATACAATTCTTTTTCACCCTTAATTTCAAGATGACGAGGTTTGACTCCTGTTGCAATGATGACGGCTTTTCCATAATACTCTTTTTTCTCTCCACGATACGTTGCGTGAACGCGGACGAGGGAACCGTCTTTTTCAATATGTTCTACAAAAGTTTCAAGTTCACGTTCTACGTTGTAATAATCCAATTGTTCAGTATAACGTTTCGTCATTTCCACGCCGTCAGTGTGTACAATTGCAGGATAATTCTCAATTTCACCAGAAAGTAACACTTCTCCTCCGATATCTCCTGTTAGAATTACAAAATTAAGCGCTCGTCTCGCCGCGTAAATTGCGGCGGCAACTCCAGCGGCTGAACCTCCTATAATTATGAGATCTTTGATATTTTTCATAGTAAGTTGACTCTAGTTTACGCCAGCTAATTATGAATAGCAATGTTGATAGATGGAGGATGAATGTAGGTGTCAGACACCTACCACGTATATGGGGATGTCAGCTTGACATTTGGCGTCTTCGGAGATAGTTTATGAATAGTTCTTTAACAACACAAAGGAGTTTTGCATGAGTGACATACATACTGAAAATACAGCAAAGTACATGGCATTGTGGTTGGAAATGAAAGCGTTGAATCCTGATATTGTCTATTGCGAACAGATGCTCTCATTTTCACACGTACCTTTTGAAGTATTGCGCGACATGTATCAATACGCGTTAAAATTTTCTGATGAGGGGATTGAATTTTTGGTAGATTGTTTTGTGAAAGCAGATAATATCACCGGGAATCAAGATGCGTTGTGGTTGCTGACTGAGTGGTTTGATGATGTAAAAGTTGCGTTGAAAACATGTCATAAATCCTTCAAGGAGGAGTTGATTTCTCTTATGAAGTGCAAAACTTTTTATTATGCACGATGGGCTTGGGATTACTATCATGAAACATATGCATTAACCAGTGTTCTTGAAGACATGGGGAATGATCCTGATGTGCATGAAGAATTAGCTCAAGAGATCATTGATATATCATACGAAGAGGTACTGCGAAATGCGCAAGAAAAATCGTATGATTTCTTTATGATTTCTAAAATTTGGGAATTTACAACTCGGCGAGTTCAGCGTGATGCGATGGTAGAGTTTATGGTGAATAGTGTTCAACCAGAAATCATGACGTCACATTCGGGAAATACGCAATTACCGCTTGGTCAAGCATTGGTTAAAATTTTGTACACACAAGAATATGAGCCCGAACCGGTGTTTAAACGTTTAGAACAGTTACCCTACGCGGCGGAGTGTTTATATGAATTGGCTGTGATTGACTCACCGTTACGAGCGCGCGCATTTGAAGTGATGAAGCAGGGAAATTGTCCGAAAAGAGTATGGCCAGCTATTATTCTTCAGATCAACGATACAACTATGGCGCGTGAAGCGTGGTCAAAAGGTCGGGAAAGTGCATCATTTTTGTTGATGCGAGAAATTGCTGAAAAATGTCCGTGGAGTACAAACGATATCATTGAAGAAGTAAAATTGCGGATAGATCAACGTAAGGAAGATTTTGAAGATGATGAGTTAGATGAAATTGAAGAATTGATTGATTTATGTAAGAATGAGGTTGTAGGACGAGCAGTTGCGCGTCATATTGTGGAAGGGTCAAAAAACGAGCGTCTGCGCAAATTTGTGAGTTATAAGTTTCCTGATATGTATCGTGAACTGTGTCCGAATAATCCTGAATCAGTGCGAGAGATGTTTGATATTTTTCGAGATTTGGGTGTTGTGGATGACGCGATGAAGGCAACGTATGTCGGTATGTGAATTTATAGAAGTAGAGAAAGAATAAAATGTGATTGAAGATTTACGATTTATGATTTTAGATTTATGGCGATCGTCATTCTAAAATCTAAAATCGTCAATCTAAAATCGTAGCTCGTCATTCTAAAATCTAAAATTTTCTCGCTACCAACCAAAGCGTTTGACATTTTGCATATGGTGTGTTAAGATTACGCTACGTTCTTTACTGTGCAGTTCCTAAAGAGAGCGAGATCATGACGATCGATGAAACGATACCAGCGCCAACAACAACCCCACAAATACCAAAAGGAGGTACGCAATGGGGTTTCCGTCAAGGATGGACAATGTCCGTCTCATGAAGTTTCAGAGGGTGTGTCAAGAGAGTACCAATCGCGTTATGAGACGCATTGCGTTTTCTGACAGAGTGTCTATTGATCTTGAGCTCTCTCTAAGCGAGGTCATCACCAGTGTCGTCCGTTATCTGTATCAATGTGAGGATTTTGAAGATCTCATGTCGAGCGGATACATTCACCTTGCTTCGCAAGAGGACGACGAAACGGTGTCTGAAGATTCCGTTGATGTCCCCATCTGTGAAGATGGTGTGAAGGTCCTGAACGGGGCACTGCGACATGGGGCAATCGTTAGATTGTTTCTTATGCCGCAGACGAAGGTGGGCGACGTGATTAGTTTCGTCAAAGGGATTGAGCAGATGGGTATTATTCCAACCCGTCATGGATTCTCTCCTCTGACGCTCGTTGCGTAACGTGCATGTAAGCTCTGGCTATTTCGCCAGGGCTTTTTTTATCCTTGTCAAGAACACTTTATTTCTAGTATGATGAACAGTATGATAAAAGAATTGCCAAAAGTATACGAACCGCATGAACACGAAGATGCGCTATATGCACAATGGATGCAATCGGGTTTTTTTAATCCTGATGAATGTGTGAAACAAGGTGTAACTGATAAACATGCTGAATCGTTTTCTATCGTACTTCCTCCACCAAATGTTACGGGAACATTGCATATGGGACATGCGGTTATGTTGGCATTGCAAGATTGTATGGTCAGATTTGCGCGGATGAATGGAAAAAAAACTGTGTGGATTCCGGGAACTGACCATGCGGCTATTGCGACACAGAGCAAGGTGGAAGATATTTTATATAAAAAAGAAGGGAAAAATCGTTTTCAAATTGGTCGGAAGGAATTTTTGAAACGAGTAGAACAATTTGCTCAAGAATCGCATGATACGATTGTCGGACAAATTAAAAAAATGGGAGCATCAATTGATTGGTCGCGTGAGGCGTATACTCTTGATGATACGCGAACCCATGCAGTGTATACAGCGTTTATGCGGATGTATGAAGATGGATTGATATATCGCGGATACAAAGTAGTTAATTGGGATCCTCGCGGAGGCACCACGGTTTCTGATGAGGAAGTTGTGTATAAAGAAGAAGAGGCAACGTTGTACACATTCAGATATTCTCATGATTTTCCGATTGCGATTGCGACTACTCGTCCAGAAACAAAAGTTGGCGATACGGCTATTGCCGTACATCCGAATGATGAACGGTATCAACAATATATTGGACAAACATTTGTTGTCCCTTCGTTTGCGGGAAAAAAATTGGCTATAACTATCATTGGAGATTTAGCGATTGATATGACGTTTGGAACAGGCGCGCTTGGCGTAACTCCTGCGCATTCAATAGTTGATGCTGAAATGGCAGAACGACATTCTTTAAAGATGGTTCAAGTTATTGATGAATATGGATATATGAATGAATCGGCGGGGGAGATTGTTCAATTTCAAAAAGTTTTGGATGCGCGTGCGTTGATAGTTCAATGGCTCAAAGATCAGCAACTTTTGGAAAAAGAAGAATCCATTGTGCACAATATGTCCTATGCACAGCGATCGGGTGGAGCGATTGAACCACTTCCCAAACGTCAATGGTTTATTGCGGTTAAGAAGGAATTTCTACGAAACGGGAAAACTTTAACATTAAAAAATTTGATGCACGAAGCGGTACATTCACGATCAATACGAATTATTCCGGAACGATTTAATGCAACATATTTCCATTGGATTGATAATTTACGCGATTGGTGTATTTCGCGACAAATATGGTTTGGGCATACAATTCCCGCATGGTATTGTCTTTCGTGTGACGCTCAAAATATTCAAATACGTCTCAAAAAAACGCTCGGAGCTCATGTTGATTCAGGAGTCGTTTCTGCGCTGTTGCAGATATATACTGCTCAACAACTACACACGAATATTGAATATGTGATGGATGTCGGAGGCGCTACGCCGATTGTTTCTCTCGCGCAACCTGATGCGTGTCCACGATGTCAAAATGTGTGGTTAGTACAGGATGGAGATACGCTAGACACATGGTTTTCTGCAGGACTTTGGACATTTTCCACACTTCTTTGGCCTCAAACAACTAATGAGCTTGCAACATTTCATCCAACGTCGGTGATGGAAACAGGGTATGATATTTTGTTTTTTTGGGTAGCGAGGATGATTTTGATGAGCTCATATTTATTGGACGAAATTCCGTTTCGCGATGTGTATTTACATGGATTGATTCGCGCCAGCGATGGAAGAAAAATGAGCAAATCGCTTGATAATATTATCAATCCACTTGATATGATTGCATTATACGGAACTGATGCGACACGTTTATCATTGATGATGAATATTTCACCGGGTAATGACGCAAAATTATCAGAAGAAAAAGTTGCTGGGTATCGGAATTTTACCAATAAATTATATAATATAAGTCGATTTGTGTTGATGACAACACAAGAAGAAATGAGTGAGTTTAATCAATCAGAATATGATGCTCTGCACGAAGAAGATCGCTGGATTTTAGGACGTTTGCATGAGATTTCGTTTGAGGTAACGCGCGCATTGCAAACATACGAATTTGCGCGAGCTGGAGACATCTTGAAACAATTTACGTGGAATGAATTTGCGGATTGGTATGTTGAAATTGCAAAAATTAAAACACAAAAAGATAGAATTTTACGTTTTGTTTTGAGAAATTTGCTGATTATGTGGCATCCAATGATGCCATTTGTTACCGAATATGTGTGGGGATTGATGGGAAATTCTACTTTGTTGATGGTTGAACCGTGGCCAAGCTATAACTTTGAAATTGATAAAAAAAGTATTGCACATTGCGAGAGAACACAAAATGTGATCAGTACAATAAGAACTCTGCGAAATGAAGGAAAAATTTCTGCGAAAGAAATGATTGTTGTGTTTCTTGAAGCAGAATGTAATGATGAGCTTGAACGATATAGGGACATTGTTATGCGTTTGTGTAGAATAGAAAAATTAACTATTGCACAACACATAGAAAAACCAGAAAATGCATTGACTGCCGTTGTTGAGGGAATAACTATTTATATTTCCCGTGCCGAAGGATTTGATAAAGAAAAAGAAGTTGAACGATTAACTAGCGAGATAATTGAGATTGAAAAGTATATTAATCGTTTGGAATTGAAATTAGGAAACACGCAATTTATTGAAAAAGCGCGAAGGGAAATTGTAATCGCCGAACAAGAAAAATTACACAATGCAAAAGAACAACGTGATGCGTTGATGTCTCAAAAATTATCGTTAGCGAGGCAATAGTTTGTATGTCAAAGAAATTATCTGTT
>CAYVCS010000114.1:0-3895 GCA_964450455.1 uncultured Gammaproteobacteria bacterium
GGGAGAGTGGACGAGGATACATTCGATGTTTTTTACAGGGCAAATCGTATAAAGATTTTGGGACAGTTAGCGAGTAGCTTGGGTTTTAGAACACCTCGACAATCCTAAAAAAGTTTTTAGTGAGATATATAGGATATTAAAACCAAATGGTATTTTTGCGTTTGTTACTCCTAATGCAGACAGTTTTTTAATACGCTTGCGGAGTATAATGAGCAGGCACATAGCAGAAAGGCTGGTGTATTACTTTTATGGGAGAGTGGACGAGGATACATTCGATGTTTTTTACAGGGCAAATCGTATAAAGATTTTGGGACAGTTAGCGAGTAGCTTGGGTTTCATTCAGGATGTTGTTTTGCTAAATCAAGATCCCTCCTATACTTCCTTTGATGGCATCACTTATTTTTTATCAAAAAATTTGGCATTACTGAAAGGTTCTTTGTTTAAACCTCATATTGTGAGTATCTTGCGAAAGCCATAGATGATATTGTTTAAGTATAGGCCAATAAAGACTTCAATAATTGTCTCAATTTTGTCAATGTTTCATTAAGAAATAAAAGGTCGGTTTTTTGTTTGTCACGTATCTTGTTTTTAGGGAGTGAACTGTTTGCGTGATGTGGAATTTCACTGGTGTATATCAACAATTATTGATAAAAAAGGTTACCGTGTTATTGTAAAGTGTGGAGCGGGTGAACGGAATCGAACCGTCGTCCTCAGCTTGGAAGGCTAATATAATAACCATTATACGACACCCGCATGGTTCATAATATAGTCTGAAACACGATAATCGTCAAACGGTGGATAAGCTTTGGATTAGCGCTATTGTTGACAAACTACTGATTTTGTGATATTATTTACATATGTTCATTGGCTAATTTGGATTCTTTAACAATCTAGGGAGGGAAAAATGAAGAAAGGTTTGATGAGTACGTTGACGGCAATTGGTGGAATTGCTGTGGTTGTCGGTTTGCTGTGGCTGGTTTATGCCGGCTACGAGGGGATTTATGACGCTGGATACAATCATGCTCGCATTGAGGCGAGTAGGATGAGCCAAGAGCTTTCACAAGCGAACAACTTGATCGCGATTCGTGATCAAAAAATTGTGAAGATGGAAGGAAGGGTCAAGGCGGATTCTGAACGGGTAATTGCCGCAGAACGAGATGCGAGTAAAGTTGAGCCGTTGACGACGGATCTGCGCGACGAGCATCAAGCGTTTGTTTCCGTCATGCTGGACATTCGTGAACTCCATCAAGTTTGTGAAAAGCAGGGTTATCGTGCAAATCTGAAGTCCTGTGCAATTCCTGCGAACTGGTTTGTTGATTCAGGAATGCGTTTCATGGACTCCAGAATGGTCATCGGTGATCGCACATACGATTATGTGCGTGAAGGGAGTGGTGATGTTGTGGACTTTGTGGTGAAAGACGACACAACGGACATTCAAAAAACGTTTGAGCATCTGGTGATCAATCCAGCTAAGGCTCGTTCTCCTGGATATCGGAATTTATAGACACATTTACACCCAGGTTGATCGGCAAGAGACATATGATTGTCCGCCGACGCCTGGGTGTTTTTTTGTTTGATTTTTTTGGATGAGTTTGCTAGTGTATATTCCCCCTTTTAGTTCATTTCAATCAACAAAATCAGAAAGAGGAGAAGAATGGTATGTCGGAACTTGATTGGGATCGTAATAAAATAGCGTCATTGTGTCGTGATGTGGTATTTTTTAGTAGGATGCGTTTATGTATTGGTTTTTTCCTTTTTCTCGCCGCCTTTCAGGGAGGTGGCATAGATAATCCATCGCGTATTGTAATTGGCACAATTGCGGTCAATGATGTGTGGCATGTGTCTAATATTCTGACGTTGTTGTTGGCATTAGTCGTAGGTGTGTTTTCAACTCTCATAATGCGTACATTGATTCAAACCTTTATCACGGTGATTGATGATCCAAAAAAAATGGCACAAAAAATACGGAATTATGGATTTCACACAGTTTTGGTTGCTGTCTCTGTACTCATAGGCAATGGAATGTTGGTTGTGGGTGGAGTTTTGATGCGCGAGTTTATTGCAGGGGACAGCTCACTTCACGTGGATACTTTTGCTTTCGGGACACATGTTATGTACCCCACCGTTGTTATTGCATGTGTCTTAGCAGACATTACTATATGGCGCAGTCAGATAAGAGATTTTAAACGACTCGCAATAGCTTTGTCACGATAGGATTTTAACACTCTTGCGATAAGAGTGTTTTTTTAGTTGATTTCATCGCGAGGCATGTCATCCATTATCTCTTCCGTATCTGCATCTCGTTTTACACCTTTTTTTCCTTCTTTAACCACATTCGGTTCAGCCCCCATCGCGGAACGTGTAATTGCATCCATAATCGCACTACGAATTTCAGCCATCAGAGGTTTATTACCACGCAAAAATGATTTTGATGTTTCTCGGCCGACGCCAAGTTTGATATCTCCGAAAGAATACGCATTTCCGCGTTTAGTAATGACACTATGCTCAATACCAACATCAATCGCGTCTCCGGTAACAGAAATTCCTTCATTATACATAATATCAAATTCAGTTGTTCTGAAGGGTGGAGCAACTTTATTTTTGACAACTTTTAATTTTACACGATTTCCCACGATTTTATCGCCTTGTTTAATTTGAGCGGAACGGCGAACTTCTACACGAACTGAACAATAAAATTTAAGAGCATTTCCTCCTGTTGTTGTTTCAGGATTCCCAAATACTATTCCAATTTTCATGCGTGTTTGGTTGATAAAAATAACTGTTGTTTTTGTTTTTGAAACAATTGCGGTTAATTTGCGGAGTGCTTGCGACATAAGTCGCGCTTGTAAACCCATATGTTTATCTCCCATTTCACCCTCAATTTCGGCCTTAGGAACAAGCGCGGCAACTGAATCAATGACAATCACGTCAACAGCATTTGAACGAACTAATGTTTCAACAATTTCTAGCGCTTGCTCGCCATTATCTGGTTGAGAAATCAGCATTTCTTCAATATTGACTCCAATGAGTTTAGAATATTCTGGGTCAAGCGCGTGTTCAGCATCAACAAACGCGGCAAGTCCTCCTTCTTTTTGAATTTCAGCAACGGTGTGAAGCGCGAGTGTGGTTTTTCCTGACGCCTCTGGTCCATAGATTTCAATAATTCGTCCTCGCGGAAATCCTTTTCCACCTAATGCTATATCAATTGAAAGCGCTCCGCTTGAAACACAATCAACTTCCATTCGTTTTGCTTCTCCTAATCGCATAATTGAACCATCGCCAAAACGCTCTCTGATTTGTTCAATCGCATGCTCTATCACTTTTTGTTTTTCTTTCTGTTCATTCATATGGATCTGGTTGTTAATTATTAATTTTTAACGTATAAAAAATAGATAAACTATTTATAAAATAGCTAGTTTTATATCAGCGTTTACCATCTGAAACAAATATCAACTATATAACATGAATACTAACATGGCATGACCAGCATGACTAGTTCTTAATCTGTGTATGAATTTTAGAGTTGAACAACTTCCTGTGGAGTATAGAGAATACTTCGCGATGCGCTTGCGCGACCACCTCGTTTTGATTGAGAAATGATGGTAATTTCATTGAGTCCAGTGTTCAAATATACGGTTTCACTAAAATTTCCCATCGCATCAGTAGAAGTATGGACGCCATTTACAATAATAATTGATTCTGGTGTGGTAGTTCCGATAATAGCAATGTGTGAAGATTGGGTTGTGATGTTATTTTGTGGCTCAATGATGGTGAGAACTGGCGGCCCGATCATTGCATGAACTTCCAAGCCAAGATTCAGCACATATGCGGATGTGGTTACAATAATTACACTGACTCTATCTATTTTAGGAAGAGAATATGACCATGTATGATG
>CAYVCS010000115.1:0-13082 GCA_964450455.1 uncultured Gammaproteobacteria bacterium
GCCATTACAAAAACGCTTACTTACAACTATTAAATTATTACCCATTAAAGAATTAGGGCCTAAAGGTCAAAGCACTATTTCTATTCATCGATACTTACAACACAGAACGATGATTGAGTACTTAAAAAATTCGCTCAACAATAATTCGGAACAATCACTGGTGATTGTTCCGCTAGTATCAGACATCGCAAAATTGAGCATCATCTTCAAAGATGCGCTCACGTGGGATAGTTCTATGACGATAGCAACAAAGAGAGTTGTATGGACTAAAATTCGTAATGGTCATACGCTGATAATTGGTACACGTTCAGCAATTTTTTTGCCACTTTTGACTCTAAAAAAAATATATATCATAGACGAAGAACATCAAAATCTCAAAAATAATGAAGGGGCTCCCTTGTATCGCACGACGGATATTGCGCACGTATTGGCACGGACAATCGGATGTTCAATCCATATAGTAAGCAGAACTCCACGTATGGCATGTCTCTATAAAAGCACGATGAACATGTTAGAGGAGAAACAATTTTTAGGTGATGTTGTTCAGATTGTTGATATGAATCGCGAGCGTGCAAGTCAACACTATGATGTGGTAAGTGGTATGGTTTCCTCAAATATGGAAACAATTTTACAAAAAGGAAAGTCTATTTTTTTATATCTCAATAAAAAAGGGTACGCGAGTATCTCAAAATGTCGTGATTGCCAGTATGTATTTTCATGTGTATCATGTACACTTCCATTTTCTTTTATCACTCCTCTGAATTTAAAAATGATATGTCGCACATGCAATAGTGAACAAATCGCTCCTAGCTCGTGTCCGAAGTGTGGTTGCAAGTCGTTGCGCTATCAGGCGCCTGGAATTGAACAAATAAAATATTGGTGTGAGATACATTTTTCTGAATATAAACATATGGTGATTTCGGCAGATAATGAAATCCCCACGATTGATTATGCGACAGCGACTATTATTATTGGAACATCTGCCGCATTTGATACACTTGATTTTCAACATATTGGTCTTGTGGCAATAATTGATGCGGACAGTATGCTATATACGAGTGAATATTCCGCAGGAGAATCTACACTTTCTCTGCTCAACGCTATTATATGGAATGCGCATGAGATGAATGCAGAGTGTCCTATATACATTCAAACATTTAATCCTATGCATCAAGTATTTGAAGCGTGCATCTCTGGTTCATTGCTTGAATTATATACCAACGAATTAGCAACACGAAAACAATTACGTTATCCCCCCTATTCACATCTTTTGAAAATTTCCTTAAGAGAGCAAGATGCAAAAGAACAACTTGTCGCATTGTCACAGACGATTCGTGATACAGTTCAGAATGTTTCAACAAATGTGTATCCATTAATTCCTGGTCGTAGCGGAGAATTATTGCATTATGCTCTACTTGTCAAATGCCAACCAGATCTGTGGCTAGAACAATCACACGTAATTGCGGAACAGGTACCCATCAATGCTCGGATTGACATTGACCCAATTTCATTGCTATCATGATTTCAGAAAAAAATATGATTTCCCAGCCAGCACAATCACTGAAGATTATCAACGAAGATGATTCACGCATTCGTGAAATATCTAAGAGTGTTATAATTTCCAAAATTGAAACTGAAGATTTTCAGAAATTTTTATCGCAATTATATGCGACGATGTTAGTTGAAGGTGGAATCGGAATAGCCGCACCTCAAGTGGGGATGTTGCAGAGAATTTGTATTGTGTCTGATGAAGGGAAAAATCCTCAAATTTTAATTAATCCCGAAATCACATGGTTTTCGCGTGATACTGTCGGACTTCCCGAGGGATGTCTGTCAGTTCCTGGTGCGCAGGGTGAAGTCATTCGTCCAAAATCAATTCATGTCAAAGGACTTAATGAACAAGGTGAAAAAGTAAAAATTAAAGCAAAAGGTTGGCTTTCACGCGTGATTCAACATGAGGTTGATCACCTTGATGGAATTTTATTTATTGATAAAGCTGTTTCACTTTCTTATTCTCATGACAAACGAAGTCCACTCTAACAAACAGTATTCTATTGTTTTATTTGGAACGAGTGATTTTGCTGTACCAATTTTTGAAGCGATATCAGCTGATAATCGTTTTTGTGTAAACGCGGTAATTTCAAAACCTGATACATATATTGGTAGAAAAAAAATCTTGACCGCAACGCCGGTGTCTATCTTTGCGCGTGCTAAAAATTACACACTTTTACGCCCTGGTTCACTCCGTGATTCTGAAGTTATAACTTCTATACAATCATATATGAGTGATATCGCTCTTGTTGTTGCGTATGGAATTTTTTTGCCTTCCGATCTTTATAATTTTCCCCGTTATAAAACAGTGAATGTGCATCCATCAAAATTACCGAAATATCGTGGCCCATCTCCCCTTCAGAATACTATTTTGAACAATGATACGGAAACTGCAATTTCATATATGTTGATTGATGATAAGGTTGATCATGGCCCACTGCTTGCTCAATATCCATATGTATGTAGAACTCCTGCAACCACACCTCAATTAAGTTACGAGTTAAGTCATCTATCAGCGCAACATATTTGTGATACATTAGTTTCTTATATGGAAGGAAAAATACATACAACGACGCAAGACGAATCACAAGCGTCCTTTACACATTTAATCACCACAACGCAAGGTGAACTATCCCCACTCACAGATAGTTCTGTATTTCTTTCAAAAATTAGAGCACTTGCGGCAGAACCCGGAGTATATATCGTGATGCAGAATGGAGAAAAACTCAAAATTAATTCTGCTCATAGCATAGACGAATGCGGCGACGTAGGAAAATTTTTTACTTACGAAGATTCACTCGCACTTTACGTAAATGATGGCGCAATTGTATTTGATGAAGTTCAAAAACCAGGTGGAACATGGATGAGTGGAAAAGATTTTATGCGCGGATCAACCGATTTCGTGACTCACAAAAAATCATAATCATCACTAACCATCCAATTCCAAGTGGATGGTTGATATATGGTGTAAAAAAATGAATAATGATGAGCGCGAAAATACTAATTCTGACAGCAGTTTTTTCTAGCGGATTTTCTAATTTGCTACTCATCTCGTCAGTGAAAAAAAACAAAAACATACCATACAAAGAAACTCCGATGGCTCCCATCGTAAGCCACATATCAAACCATCCCCACTCAAACATAATTTTCTGTGTGTTTGCAATCATATATATTCCTCCAAAGCCACTACCCACAATTGGATTCAGCGATATATAGGAAAATAATTCAGGTAACATTTCAAAACGTGATAGCGCGGCATATTCACTTTTCAATTGCGCGCGTCCTACAAACATGTCTGCAAACGAAGTGAACGGCGTAGCATAGTGATAGCTTGCAAATGGAAACGCAAACAGAGTAAATAGCACAATGATTGAACCCATTAAGGAAAAAATGATGGAACGGGTGGATTGCCAAAATTTACTCCATACTCGTAAACGAAGACAGTTCACTAAAAAATAAGTTATTGAAAATCCAATACCAATCCAGAAACTCCGAGATAGAGAAAGTAATAAAATCATCATAGTTCCCCACAATCCCGCAGTATATAATTTATTTTTCTGATGCCCAACAATAACAAGCACAACAAAAAATAACGCAGGATATAGATGTGATTGCATAAATATTCTCACGCCCGAATCCGTGAGTGGTGTCATTTCAGCAACACGCGTGTCCCGAATGAATCTGTATATTTCAGAATCAAAAAAAGGACGTGGCATATGATTCATATACGTAAACAAGATAATACTTTTGAAAAATAGCCACACCAATGAACTTGTAATTGTTTCGTAAAAATTTTTTATGGTATGAATATTCACGATTGCGCATAAGGGAATAAGCAAAAGAAACCAAAATCCGTTTGCAGAACTAACAATAGCGAGCATCTGATTTCCTACTACAAAACTTACCATACTTAGAAAAGTAATCCACAGCAATAGCACGTACAACGTTTTTCCATAAGCAGTTTTTCCGAATTTTTTTAAACGCTGGCGTGTTTCAGCTTTGGTTGCTAATGAGAAAATTTGAGAGAGAATTAGTATGAAAAATAAAGCCATTCTATAGGACACAAAACCGTAGGAAACCATTCTACCAAACGGGTCAATAATTAAATTGATACACATCAAAAGGATTCCAAAATGGATATTTCGTACCACAATACACATGCTGACGAATACAAGTACAAGAAAAACCAATCCATTCCATTCAGGAAATTTCCATCCAATATAGGATGCTATTTCAAACACTAACATCATTCCAAAAAAAAGTTTGTAGTTTATTTCTTTCATGAAAGATTGTGTTTAATTCGTATAATTAATTCCGCGGCTTTATATTTTTTGACTTCTTTTAACAGGGGAATATAATATGCAATTCTCGGAAGCCATACGCTCATACCATTATTTCTTGGAGTGATACGAAAGAGTGTTGTGTTAATCGCAATCCCCTCTTTTTTTCTTTCTGCGAGAGTCAAAAATACATCCCAATCTTGAAACCGTTGTAGTGATTCATCAAATCGTGGAAATACATTTCGTTTCATTAATGATGTTGTATGAATAAAATTTCTTTTTTGTAACATTTCTTTAGAATACGGAATCGCCTTAAAATGTTTCCATCCAAAATAAAATGATGCATAACAAAAATCTGCTGATGAAGATTCAGTGAGTGTATCAACCATAGTTCGCAACATAGTTTTGTGCATCGTAATATCCGCATCACAAAATAACACATATTCCCCAACTGACTTATCAAATCCATGATTTCGAGCGTTCGGCGCGCCTTTATTTTCTTGTCGTATGAGTTTGATACGCGGATCAGTATTTTTGACAGGAATGGTACTTCCATCATCTACAATTATAATTTCATAGTTGTGATATGATTGAACTTGAATTGACGCAATACAGTCAAGTAATTGTTTTTCATGATTATAGACAGGAATAATAATTGAGACCAACGGCGAATGACTAGTGATATAGTTTTGCAAAGGCCGTACTGTTTTTTCAGCTATAAAGCGTTCTTTCACACGCATGCTTCCATATACTCCCATAGATCGTCGTAGATCGCCACGCGATAGAAGTCGTATGAGCGCGTTTGCAATTCCATGTACGTCACCACTTTTGACGCATATGCCTGTTCGTTCATGCTCAATCGCTTCAGGAACACCACCTGAATCAGTACCAACGCATGGCAGTCCATGCAGAGCCGCTTCAAGATACACTGTTCCAAATCCTTCAACATCCCCTTCTATTTCGCGTGGAGTGAGAGCAAACACAGAAGAAGTTTCATAGTAATTATTTTTTACATCATCATCAACTTCACCTAAAAATGAAACACGCGTAAGAATATTTAGAGAACGCGCAAGTAACATAAGCGTTTCTTTTTCTTCACCTTCGCCTAAAAGTATGAGGCGCGCATCAGGAAAAGTTTGTACGACATAAGAAAATGCAGAAAAAAGAATATCAAATCCCTTTCGTTTCACTAACCGAGAAACACTCAAAATCTGACCTTTTACTTTTGATATATGTTGATGAGTATAATTAGCTAGTTTGACAGATGGATATACGACACGCACTGAATTCAAAACTCCGTATCGTTCTACAATAGTTGCAGTAAATTTACTATTACACACAATCAATGAACTTCCTTGTAATACAAACGTAACCAAACGTTTTTTTCTTTTAAGATTGAGAGGAACCGCAACATCCTTTCCATGAACTATCACGATATAAGGAATTTTTTCAAAATGCAAAATAGCGCGCGCGATATATCCCATAGGAATCACATGACTAATCATGACATAATCAGGCGAAATTTTTTTTATACGTCGTATAATCTGGAGCAGTGGCAATAACCACCGTGGCCAAAAAAATCGAGAAAGAAGTGGCATAGAAATATCAGCAAGCTCTGAATCCGCGATTACCGTTATCGTATGTCCATTACGGCGAAGTTCAAGGACGACATTATGCAGATACGTTGCAATTCCGCCTTTGTAGGGAATATATTCAAGCGTGATGACAACGATATGAGCCATAGTTATCGTTTTAAATACGTACAAAATTGTTTCAATTCAGAAACCAAAATTGCGCGAAATAGCAATACTACAATGATGTATAACACTCCCATTCCCGACATTGTAGCGAGTAGTGTTGCAAGAACTCCAAAGGATTCGTGCGCGTTTTTTAAATTCAGCAAGATTGTTGATATGCGTGGCAGACACAGATATGCAATGAATGAGACGACGAATGAGCTCAATAAAAATCTAAAAAATCTATTCAATAACCAATCAAATCGCCAAGCAATTTCAAATCGCGCGAAATATAGTCCCGTTGAAAGCAACACAATTTGACTTAGCAGAGCCGCAATTGTCGCGCCCAAGACACCATAGCGTGGGATTAAGAGTATATTCAATCCCACATTAGTTACTAACGTATATACCATTGAGAGTGTCTGATCTTTTTGTTTGTGAGATGCATTCAACAATGAACCAATAGGAAAATCTAAAAAACCAAAAAGCAATGCTGGCGCAAGAATCATGAGCAGTACACTACTCTCATAGTATGTGGGGCCAAATACATATCGTATGACTAAATCACCTAATAGAAGTAGTATCATAATAATTGGTACGGCTATTCCCATTAAATACAACATAGAAGCATGTGTAATTTTTGAAAGTGTTTCGCGGCTGATAGTTAGCGCGTGACTCATCGCTGGATAGATGCTCGCAGAAATCGCGAGCGGAATAAATTGAAATGCAAATACTAACTTTGAGGGAACACTATATATTCCCACATCACGAAGTCCTCCTAATTTTGACAAAATGATAATATCAATTTGAGAATACCCTCGTGCTAAAATTCCAGCTAATGCAAAAGGCAACGCTGTTTTCAATAACATATAAATATCTCGCTGAGTTATTGTCTGTCGCCATAAAATGGGTAGACGCGCGCGACGAACAGATACTATGCTGATGAGTACATTCACCATACTGCCAGCTAATAATGCGCCAATCAACGCATAAATTCCATAACCAACATACAATGCAAATCCTCCCAGAATTACAACAAGCATTTGTCCGCATAACATCCCTACGGCTTCATACATCAATGTTTGCATCCCTCGCAAAATTCCATACGCAAATACATGGCATGCGTCGCACACCATAACGGCGCACGTTACCATAATCGCCAAAATGACATGTTCAGGATATTGAAATATATACGCGAATCCAATTGTGCTGATAACTGCAACAACGATTAACACCATTTTAATTCGTAATGCTCCAACCAGAATTTTAATCGTATCAGGAGAATATTGAGAATGTTCACGGACTTCAGCTATTGATCTAATGACAACAGGTGTGATTCCCGCATCAGCAATCACTCCAAACAGAGAAACAAACGAAACAACAAACACATATATTCCTGTTTCTTCAACACCCAAAGTTCGCGCTATCAATGCAAAATAAACAAACGAAAGGATTTTTTGTCCTACAAGTGACATCGTCAAAAAAGCCGCATTACGAGCAACGGTATGTGCCATAGATGAATTGAGTATACTCTCTTAATTGTTGCTTTTGCAACATAAATAAAAAACCCCGAGTTTTAATCGGGGACAAGCATACAGCTTACAAAAGAGCGATTCGTGCATCCTGCAAAATTTCATCTCGTGCAACTTCCGAGTTTTTTCTTAACTGCTCTAGACGTCCTTTGATTTCACTACTTATCGCTCCGACACGTTCTGCAATCGCTAACAATTTTCCGAGTTCAAAAACATTATTTCTATCACTTTGGAGATCAAATACAACATGTAGTTGATGTTGTAATTCTTCAAGTTGTGAAATGAGCTTTTGTTTTATCTCTTGATTTGAATCAGGAGCTTTTTCAATCAACAAGGTAACTGCTATCTTGCTTTGTTGAATGAATTCATATGTCACTCTCAAATCAGGTTCAAGCGCTTCTATTCGCTTTTTTTCTGATTCTTCAAGTAGTTTTGCCTGACGTCTTGATTCTACATTTTGTATGATATGAAAACTAATTGCATCAAACACCTCATACAAAATCATAAAAATCCAGACAGCTAGAAGAAGTGGAACAAACAGACAAACCATGAAAATTCCAAACAAAGAAAAGTTTTTTGGATGCAAATTAGACGGCATTTCTGAAGAAGGCGATATCAAGAAGAGCGCCATGAAACGTACAGTAGCGAACACCATAGCCACGACATATACCGCAAACCATCCCCAAAAAAAATTCCAAGCGCCTTTCTCTGGTTTAATCGGCTGATACTGGTACTTTTCCGGTATACTCTTCACTCCGTTCAGTGCAATATCAACTGCAGTGTCTAAAAAGATATCATTCGGAAGAAGTCGGTCAGCTGTTTTTTTAAGCAAATCACGTGTTGCAGAAGAAACTTTTCTCTCTTGTTTCAAATCATACTGTTCTTTAAAAACAAGCTTCAACTCTTTTATTTCCTCACACGAATCACCCTCACATCTATATGTATCATCAGCAAGAGTTTGAATAACATTCCACTTAGACAAATCATCATTATATGTCTGAAGTCCAGCATCATCCATAGGTGGCGACGCAACTACAAAGAAAACGAGAATCATTACTATTACTGATATCAACAGGATGAATGAAGAAGAAGATTCTTCCGACTCATTATCCCACCACAGATGAGCAGTTGTACATTTCTCAAAACTACTTTCCCATTCCACGTTCATGGTTTCTCCTTTTTTTAAAGAACTGACTATGCAAGTAAACCATTTTTTGGAAAATCTGTCAATGTTTTTATATGTACTAGAAAAACCAAAAGATTCAGTTATACAAAAAAACCGCGAATGACTTCTATCGCGGTTTAATTTTTTATTATCGTTTTGACCACTGCGGTGCTTTTCTGGCTTTTTTGAGTCCTGGTTTTTTACGTTCTTTTTCTTTTGCATTTCGTGTCAATAATCCTGATGCTTTAAGTGGTGGTCGTAATAATGGATTGTGCACAATTAATGCTCGTGCTATTCCATGAGCAATCGCATCGGCTTGACCTGAAATTCCCCCACCAACTACTTTTATCGTAACATCATACAATTTAGCGACTCCCGCAATGACAAATGGTTTTAATGCCGCAATGCGAAGTGTTTCAACTGGCAAATATTCATCTATTTCCCTATCGTTGATTTTTACTAAACCGCTTCCCTCTGGAGTCAAACGAATTCTCGCACGTGCCATTTTTCTACGTCCAACCGTAGGAATATACACACGTGGTTCTTCTGAAATTTCTTTCAACTTAGTTGATTTTGCCATATCAATTATCGTTTAATAACCAAACGTTTAATCATACGATCTCGCAACTTATTTTTTGGTAACATTCTATATACCGCCATATACAAAACACGTTCAGGAGTTTGTGCCATCACATTTTTAAGTGTTCTCTCTTTCATTCCACCCGGATATCCCGAATAATGATAATAGATTTTACCCACAGCTTTTTTGTCTGTTATTGATAACTGCGAAATATTTGAAACCACCACGTCATCTCCCATATCCCACTGTGGTTCATAACACACTTTGTGTTTTCCTTGTAACAAAATCGCGATATGAGTCGCTAAACGTCCTGGGCGTTGTCCAGTGGCATCTATTAGATGTTGTTTTCTTTCTACTGCTGGTTGATGATACGGCATATTATACAAATTCAATTATTGCCATCTTTGCTGAATCGCCTTTTCGTGGTGAAATTTTCGTAATTCGTGTGTATCCCCCACGTCTTTCTGCGTAGCGCGGACCCAAAACTTCCAAAATTTTCTTTACTGCATTTTCATCATACAATGTTTTCATTAAAGTTCTACGAGCAAACAACGAAGAAATTCTTCCACGCGTAATCAATCGCTCAACCATAGGACGAATCGCTTTTGCTTTTGCTTCTGTAGTTTCAACTTTTTCGTACAATACAACACTCGTTGCTAAATTGCGCAACATCGCATCTCGTGGCCCTTTTTTTCTGCTAAACGCAGGTGTTGTAGTTACTCTATGTCGCATATAAATTTATTCAATTACTACTTTTGGACTCACAACTCCATCTTTAACAATCGTAAAATGGTCAACCAATAATTGCGATGCTCTTTCTAATGCGTCCGCTGGGTCAACTGTTCCATCAGTTTCAATATCAATAATTAAACGTTCATAATCTGTTACATCACCAACACGAACATTCTCAATTTTATAACCGATATTCACGATTGGATTAAAAAAAGAATCAACCGCTATAGTTCCTAATTCTAAGTCCTTAGTATCACGTTCTTCAACTTGTGTATATCCTCGTCCTTGTGCAACAAAAATATCTGCAGAAAATTGTGTGACATCATCAGTTAATGTTGCCAAAACAAGTTCTGGATTTGCAATCTCAACATCTGCGTTTGGTGTAATATCAAGAGCTGTCAACATTCCTTTTCCTTTCTTTTCTAATCGTAAACGAGCTTCTCCTGTATGTAATTTTAAACGCAAACGCTTCAAATTCAACAAAATTTCTACCACATCTTCTTTAACACCAACGATAGAAGAAAATTCATGAGATACCCCTTTTATTTTTACCGCAGTTACTGCCGCGCCTTCGAGAGACGATAGCAAAACTCGACGAAGTGCATTTCCAATTGTTGTGCCATAACCCCAAAAACATGGTTCCACAATAGCGACCGCAGTATTTGGTTTATCGCTCTTCTCTATTTTGACGATTGTTGGAAGAAGTAATTTCTCCATAAAAATAATGTTGATGTTTGTATGTATGATGATGTAATTATCGAGAATAAAACTCAATAATTTGTCCTGCATTAAATGATCTGTCAAAATCATTTTCCGATGCTATGCTCGTAACTTTTCCAGAAAATGCGGATGCGTCTATAGTCAACCAACTCGGAGTCTTAGTAACACCCAATCGTTTCACTACTGCATCTTTCAAAATATCCTGTTTTTGTTTAATAGTCAACGAAATTACTTGACCAATACGCACTTGATACGAAGGAATGTTGAGTCGTTTTCCGTCAACTTTAATTGCGCCGTGACTTACCATTTGTCGCGCCGCGCGACGTGTTGGAGCAAATCCTAATCTAAATACCGTGTTATCAAGTCGTGATTCAAGCAATATACACAATTTGACACTTGTATTTCCTCGTAACACAGATGCTTTTTCCACATATGCTCTAAATTGTTTTTCAAAAAGTCCATACAATGCTTTTGCTTTTTGTTTTTCAACTAATTGACGTCCATATTCAGTAACTTTTCGACGTCCAGCCGCGTGCGTTGGACCGTGTACTCCTGGAGGCGACTGTCGTTTACGAAATGCACAATTAACTTTGCCACAAACTGATGTAGCAAGACGCCGACAAACTTTACATTTCATTCCAGATTTTTTATGCATATGATGTGACATTATACTCTTCGAGCTTTACGTCGTCTACATCCATTATGTGGAATCGGTGTTGTATCATGAATTGATAAAACAGAAATTCCCGCAGAATTAATGGATCTAATCGCCGCCTCACGTCCATTTCCAACTCCTTTTACGTATACATGTGCTTCCTTAACTTGAAATATTTTAATTTTTTCCATCAATACGCGTGTCGTAACATTCGCGGCGTACGGAGTTGCTTTTTTAGGCCCACGAAATCCACACACCCCCGCGCTACTCCATGCAAGTGTGTCGCCTTGTACGTCGCACGCTGTTAAAAGTGTGTTATTAAATGATGCATGAACATAGATATGAACAATCGGAACTGTTCTGATTCCCATCTTACGTTTTCGTTTCGTTAAAACTTTTGCTTTTGAACCACCCTTTGCTTTGATAGAAGCGAGCACCGCTTGTGCTTCTTCTGCAATCGCATCAGCTGATGAAATATCTTTATCAGACATACGTAACTATTATGTATGCGCTGGAGCGCCTTTTTTACCACTTCCCATAGTCTTTCGTTTATTTCCGCGAACTGTTCGACCATTTGTTTTTGTTCGTTGACCACGGCAAGGCAAATTATTTGTGTGACGTAAACCACGAAAACATTTAATTTGTTTTAATCGTTGAATACTAGAAACAACCTCTCGTCGCAAATCACCTTCAACTGAAAATTCTTTTTCTATAATTTTTCGCAACGCCGAAACATTCTCTTCAGTAAAATCTTTAATTTTTGTATCACGATTAATTCCACATCGCTCTAAAATAACATTTGAACGTGTTTTTCCAATTCCAAAAATTTTGGTGAGTCCAATTTCCGCTCGCTTATGTTCGTCTAACATCACACCTGCAATACGTATAGCCATATATTAACCTTGACGTTGTTTATGTTTTTTAAGTTTACAAATGACGTGAACACGCTTGCCGCGACGAATAACACGACAATCTTTACATCTTTTTTTTACTGATGATGATACTACCATACAATTAAAATTAAATCCACACAATCTACCCTTAAAAAAAGATTTGCCAGCGTGGCGTATTTAAGGCATATATATGCCTGCCTAGCTGACGAAATATCAATTCTTTTGTTGAGAAAAGTATACAATAGTTCTATAAAAGTGTCAAGCGTCACCTATGTGGATGGATTAAAATCTGTACACTACTCGCCCTTTTGTTAAATCATACGGACTAAATTCAACACGAACATCATCTCCCATCATAATACGAATTTTATTCATTCGTAATTTCCCTGCCAAGTGTCCCGTTACAGTTTGTCCCGACTCAAGCTTTATTTTAAATGTTGCGCTTGGTAGAACTTCAAGAACTGTTCCCTTAAAACTAATCACATCGTCTTTTCCCATAGGCATTCTGTCAACGTATGATAGATCTCACACGGACAATAAAAAATATTAATACTATATGTATATATAGGTACGTTGAGTATACATCAATATTGATTTATACGTCAATTTTTTGTTCATAACAAAAACATCTCTGCGTGAGCAAAGATGTTTTTGTTGACGAGATTTCTCACCCTTTCGAGGGATTCGAAATGACGTATTCACTTTACGTCGTCGTATGTCGCAACGAGAGATCTCGTG